>JANMIV010000118.1:0-4949 GCA_031375995.1 Bacteroidota bacterium | reverse complement strand
ATCTAATGAAAGAGAGATACGATCAAATTATATTAGACACCCCACCAATTGGTTTAGTGGCAGACGGATTGGATTTAATGAAATTTGCTGATTTCAATTTATATATTGTTCGTCAAAGAAAAAGTAAAGCTTCCTTTTTGAATTTAATAAATGGCCTTTATAAATCAGATAAAACGGATAGAATTGCCATTGTTTTTAACGATATTAACTTTGCCGCTGTTTACGGCTACGGATATGGTAGTGAATATGGTTATGGTTATGGTTATAGTTATGGATACAAATATGGATACAATTATAGCTATGGTAATTCTTATGGAAACGGTTATGGATATGGCAATTACGGCTCTGATGATGAAGTAAGAAAAGTAAAAAAACCGCTTTGGAAGAGATTACTGGGTTTTTAATTAAATTCATTCCACCTATTGGTAAAACTACTGTAAATCAGCAGTATAAACTATCTATACATTACTATACTGAATATCAAATCATCAATGGATATTCAGTTTAAAACTTTTTACTCAAAATTTTAATCAAATTCTTTTATTTGTCATCTCCTATTTGTAATATTGAGCAATAAAAGTACTCAATATTGGGTGCTGTTTTAGTTTTCCCTTGTTTTGACACATTGTAAATGTGACTCACCATGCGAAGCCATGGAAAGACTTCAGTAAAACACACCCAACAAAACAATATTTGATAACAGCATTCTGATGCTCGAAGCACTAATTACCTCAAAAACACGTATTAAATTATTGCTAAAGTTTTTTTTAAATAGCAATAATCGAGACTACTTGCGTAGTTTAGAAAATGAATTTGGCGATTCTTCTAACTCTATTAGACAAGAATTGAACAAATTAGAAGCTGCTGGTTTATTAGAAAGTAATAATACCGGTAATAAGAAAATTTTCAATGCAAATATTAAGCATCCCCTCTTCCCTGAAATAAATAGTATTTTGATGAAATTTACAGGTCTGGATCAATTAATAATACATGTAATTGACAGACTTGGAGACTTAAAAGAAGTATATTTAATTGGAGACTTGGGGCGTGGAGTTGACAGTGAGCTAATAGATTTGGTTTTTGTAGGAAATATAAATAGAGAGTACCTAAACCAATTAGTAGAAAAAGCGGAAAAACATATAAGAAAAAAAATTAGATACGTACTGTATTCTATTGATGAATTTTCAGATAAAAGGCAAAAAATTATCACGAAAAATGACTTATTACTTTGGAAAATTGATCGTTAAACTAGTTCGTACCCTTTATTTAAACACATAACAAAATATGAACAAAATTGCAATTATAGGGCTTGGCTATGTAGGGCTTCCATTAGCAGTAGAATTCGGGAAAAAGAACCATGCTATTGGTTTCGATATTAACCAAAGCCGAGTTGATGAACTAAACAATGGATTTGATAGAACATTAGAAATAGAAGATACTTATTTAAAAGATGTTTTAGCTAATATAAATGAAAAAGCCAGTTTTAAATGTACTACTCACTTAAATGATATAAAAGATTGCAACTATTATATAGTAACGGTTCCTACCCCTACTGATAAAAATAATCGCCCTGATTTAACTCCTCTTTATAAAGCCAGCGAAACGGTTGGAAAAGTCCTAAAAAAAGGAGATATTGTTATATATGAATCTACTGTTTACCCCGGTGTAACAGAAGATGAATGTGTTCCAGTTTTAGAAAAAATATCTGGACTTAAGTTCAACCTTGATTTTTTCTGCGGTTATTCTCCAGAGCGAATCAATCCTGGTGATAAAGAACACACCGTTACAAAGATATTAAAAGTAACCTCTGGTTCTACGCCCGAAATAGCTGAAAAAGTGGATCAACTGTATAAAACCATTATTGTTGCTGGAACCCATAAAGCATCTTCAATAAAAGTGGCCGAAGCGGCAAAAGTAATTGAGAATTCGCAACGCGACATCAATATTGCATTTGTAAATGAGTTATCTAAAATTTTTAACTTAATGGGAATAAGTACAAATGACGTTTTAGAAGCGGCAGGTACCAAATGGAATTTTCTTAAATTTAAACCTGGATTAGTTGGTGGACACTGTATTGGCGTTGATCCCTATTATTTAGCTCAAAAGGCGCAAGAAGTAGGTTATCACCCTGAAATTATATTGGCTGGCAGAAGATTGAATGATAGTATGGGGGCTTATGTAGCAACCGAAACTATCAAGTTAATGATAAAAAAAGACATTAAGGTAAAAAATGCTACAGTTTTAGTTTTAGGTTTTACTTTTAAAGAAAATTGTCCTGATGTTCGCAATACCAAAGTAATTGATATAATAAAAGAATTAAATACCTACGATATTGATATAACTGTTGTAGATCCTTGGGCTGATCCAGCAGAAATAATGCACGAATATAATATTACTTCTTCTAAAGAAATTCCGGCTAACACTAAATTTGATACAATAGTTTTGGCAGTTGCTCACAATGAGTTTAAGCAGTTAGACTTGAATAGTTTATCGAATGAAAAGCATGTAATATTTGATTTAAAGGGCATTTTACCTTTAAATGTGGCTGATGCCTGCTTATAACCTAAAGAAATAGAAAAAATGAATATCTTAATTACTGGGGGTGCGGGTTTTATAGGAAGTAACATAGTAAATATGCTATTGAGTATAGAAACAATTACATCTGTGAGAGTACTCGATAACTTGGCAACTGGAAAATTAGAAAATATACTCGAGTTTATGTCTAACCCCAAATTCGAATTTATTGAAGGAGATATTAGAGATGAAAAAGCCTGCCAGTTAGCTTGTCAAAATATAGATGTAATTTGCCATCAGGCCGCACTAGGATCTGTGCCAAGAAGTATAAACGACCCAGTTACTTCTCATAATGTAAACGTAAATGGATTTATAAATATACTAGAAGCGGCTAGAACCAATGGCATTAAAAGAATAGTTTACGCTTCCTCTTCTTCCGTTTATGGCGATTTAAATGAATCACCAAAGGTAGAAACCAGAGTAGGAAAAGTACTTTCTCCTTATGCTGCTACTAAAATGGCAAATGAGTTATACGCAGAAGCTTACTCAAAAAATTACGAGATGACCATTGTTGGGTTTAGGTATTTCAATGTTTTTGGTCCAAAACAGGATCCGAATGGTCCTTATGCTGCCGTTATTCCGCTATTTATAAAATCTGCACTTACAAACGAATCGCCAATTATAAATGGCGATGGAACCATAACAAGGGATTTTACTCCTGTTTCTAACGTAGTTCAGATAAATATAAACGCTATGTTGAATGAATTAGCTCCGAGTAAACACTATGTATTTAATGTAGCTTGTGGGCAAACAACTGATTTAAATACAATATGGAGCATTATAAAAAGAATAACCAACACATCAGTTGAAGCTACTTTTGGACCAACTAGACAGGGAGATATTTTATTCAGTTTGGCCAATATTTCATATGCCAAAGAGGTATTAAATTACCAACCAGAAACAGATTTAACTCAACAAATGATAAGTACCATAGACGATTATAAAGTCAGATTTTTTAATTAAAACTAATTGTATTTGTTTATAAAACTAAATTTTGGATAGCACAACTCATAGAAATAAAACAATCTCAGGGCTTAAATGGAACTTAATAGATCAAGTTTATGGACAAGGCTTGACTTTTTTGTTAGGCATAGCCTTAATGAGATTACTAAACCCTGAGGAGTTTGGGTTAATTGGAATGGTAACCGTGTTTTCTGGTTTTTTAAATGTTTTCTCTGATTTCGGCTTATCTACTTCTATTATTCAGAAAAAAGACATTACAGATTCTGATACAAATACCATATTTTGGATGAATTGCTTATTGGGTTCTTTGCTTTCAGCTATTTTGTTTTTTTCAAGCAGCTACTTAGCCGCCTTTTATAAAGAACCAAAACTTGAACTGTTGGCACAAGTATTGTCGTTAAGTTTTTTGTTAAGTTCTTTAGGCTCAATACAAACAGCCTTACTGCGGAAACATCTGTCTTATAAAAAACTGTTTATCTTTAGTGTTATATCTACAACCATAGCAGGCGGTACCGCATTTGTTATGGCCTATATGGGGTTTGGAGTTTGGGCTTTAGTAGCACAGCAATTATTAAATACAGGCGTTTGGACTCTTTGTGTTTGGCTCACAACCAACTATTTTCCATCTATTGAGTTCTCAATGTCACTACTAAAAAAACACCTCAAATTTGGTATTCCATTATTTGGTTCCAATACCTTCTCTTATTGGATAAGCAACGGTGACAATATTTTAGTAGGTAAATTTTTAGGAGCGCAAGCATTGGGTTTGTACTCTAGGGCCTATACTTTAGTAACTTTGCCTACACATAGACTTAGTGGTATGCTTAGTACTGTTATGTTCCCTTCTTTTTCTTATATAAGTGATGATAAAGAACGCGTACAATCCATGTACTTAAAAATATCACGATTTATGGCTAGTTTGATATTTCCGCTTATGGGTGTATTATGTATTACTGCAAAACAAGTTGTAATACTACTAGTAGGCGTGCAATGGATACCAATTATACCCATTATACAAGTTTTATGTGGAGTGGCTGCTATAAAAAGTATCAATATACTTAATAATAATGTTTTGGTTTCGCAAGGCAGAACCGATTTAGACTTTTTGCTCAATGTAATTTCAGGAGTCTTTATTTTACTTTGTTTCTTTATTGGCGTTCAGTTTGGTATTTTTCAGGTAGCCATTGCCTACCTTATAGGTATGCTAATCGTAATTTTTCCTGCATGGTATTTTACTGCCAAACAAATTGAATGTACTATGCAAAAAGTAATTTTCAATATATTACCCCAATTTACCATTTTAGTGTTATTGTCAATAACAGGTGTCATTATAAATAACACCTATTTCTATAATTCAAACCATATTATATCGCTGACAATCAATACTTCAGTATTCATTATTGTTTGGATAT
>JANMIV010000116.1:0-9477 GCA_031375995.1 Bacteroidota bacterium | reverse complement strand
TTATAGTCAGTTATTTATCACTTTTTTCACAACGACAAAATAACATAAACCAAATTTTAACGCCTACTTATAGTTAATTCCTTTTCACTATTTTCACTGGCGTACAAATCACTGGTTTACAACAACTTATGATTTCTATTTCAATATCTTCGCTGTCTGATGGACAAACGCCATTTGCGGCTACGCTGTAACGGAATTTGTATTTCCCAACAGGCAATCCATTAGTTTTACAAGTTGTCCCTGTGAAATTTGCGCCCAAAGTAGCTGTTCCGAGATAAGTCCAAACGCCATTTGCCGTTTCTCCATCAAGAAAATCGTTGAGTATCAAGATATTTACGCCTCCGTTCGTTTGACAAATTGGAGGAATAATTTGCGCAGTTCCCGCCTTGTTCGGAATACTAACGTTCACTTTCACGCTATCTTTTGCCAAACAACCTTTGCTGTCCGTTACGCTTACAAAATAATTGGTCAGCGCCGCAGTTTGTACTTTTTGCGTAGCGGTATTTACCAAATTACTCCAAGCGTACTTAAATGGTGCATTTCCTGCGCTCGGTATTGTCGCCAATTCGAGTGTTGTACCTGCACAAATGAAGGTATCTTTGGTCGTCTGTAATTTTGGTAAACGATAAATTTCTATCAATTTGCTGTCCGTAGCGTAGCATTGATGCGTATCTGTTGCAGTTACGGTATAATTTGTAGCTACTACTGGACTTTCCAAACGTGTTTTGCTCGTTTTGTTATCGCTCCATTTATAGGTATAAATCCCTGTTCCGCCAATAGTTTTTGCATCTAACAAAATAGTTTGTTGTCCGATACAAATGGCAGTATCTGCACCAAGATTTGTACTCGATAAGTCCCAAATTGTGAGCGTCATCGTATCTTTTGCAAAACAACCTTTTTGGTCTGTAACAGTCACAACATAAGTCGTAGTTGCCAAAGGAGAAACATTTTGTGCTGCACCTGTAAAATTATTTGACCAAGCAAAATTATTAGCTCCGTTGCCACCTGTTACGGTTGCGTTGAGCGTGACAGTCATTTGCGTTTGACAAATTGCAGTATCTTTTCCTGCATATACTTTTGGTATATCTAAAACGCTAACTAACACATTATCAGTCGCTTTACAAGCGTGCGCATCAGTTACAGTCACTCGATAATTGGTTGTAGCTGTTGGTAATACTGTTTGCGCATTGCTGTTTGTGCCGTTGCTCCAAGCATAAGAAATTGCTCCAAAAGCGCCATCAACAATTGCTGAAAGATTTGCCACTTGCTGCCCTTTACAAATTTCTTGGTCAGCACCAGTATTGACCGTTGGATTTTTATACACATTTACAAAAGTGGAAGCCGTAGCGGTACAACCTGTTGCGCTTGTAACGGTCAAATTATATGTTCCTTTATCACTAAATGCTATTGGCGAAAATGCTAAATCTGATGTCAGATTTCCGTTGCTCCAAGCATAAGAAAGTGGCGCAATTCCCATTGCAGAACTGGTCAAAGTCATATTTAAACCTTCGCAAACGGCAGTGCTATTCGCAATAGTAGCCGTTGGTGCAGCTTGAATATTTACTTTTAAAGTGTCGTTTCGCTTACAACCACTTGGCTCTACTTCTGTAAAAATCAATAAATGAAGTCCACCAGCCGTTCCGAGCCACTGAATATCTATTTCATTAGTCGTTGTTGAACTGACAATTGTTCCACCACTTTTCAAAGTCCAAACAAAACTATTGCTTGGCGTGTGTGTTGCCATGTAATGTGTGACGGCGTTTGCACAAGGCGTATCGTCGCCGATTATCGCAATGCTTGGCGTAAGAGCATTCATCATTACAGTAGTCGTTTTGACCATCGTACAGCCACCAACGCCTGTAATCGTTACGCTATAAATGCCTGATTTAGAAGTATTTAAGTCTGTAACAATTGGGTTTTGCTGATTAGAAATAAAATTATTTGGTCCTGACCAATCAAAATTTAAACCACCACTTGCACTCAAAGCAACATTTGCGCCTTGGCAAGCTGGCCCATCATTACTCACTACGCCAGTTGGTAAATTGGTAATATCAACATCGGTATAAGTATTTGATTTACAACCATTTGCATCTGTAATTGTAACATTGTATCGACCATTATTTGCTGTCGTTATACCTGTTATTTCTGGATTTTGCAATGTAGATGCGAAGGCTGCTGCTCCTGTCCAATTGTACGTAAATGGTGCTGTTCCGTTCGCATTTGCACTTGACAAATACAATACGTTTGCAGCACAAATTGGTCCGCTATTCGCTGCCGTAATTACTGGATTTTCAACAACAGTAACTGCGATTTCATTTTGACGTTTGCAGCCACTTCCTGTTTCATCAAGTAAATATAGTTTTTGTGGAACGCCTGTAACTACCGTTGTCCATTGTACCAAAACGCTATCGTAAGCTGGATTAGAAACAATAGTTCCTCCTGCTGGCAATGTCCACGTGTAATTATGTCCTAAAATTGGATTTACAACTTTGTATTTTTCAGTCGAACCAGCGCACACCGTATTTTTTCCAGAAAGCGTTGTCGCTGCCAATGCTGGGCTTAAAGCTACGGTTACACTATCTCGGTTTTTACAACCATTTGCATCAGTTACTGTCACATAATATTTGCCTACTTTTGTGGCATCTGCACTTACTATTTCTGGATTTTGTAACGTAGAAATAAAGGTATTTGGTCCAGACCAATTATATAATACACCGCCTGTGGCAAATAATTTTATTGTACTCGTTTCACAAACTGGCGAGTTGGAAGATTTTACGATAGTTGGTAAAGCACGTACTGTAATAGTAGTGTTTGCAACTGCTATACAACCCGTTACATCGGTTAAAGTAACACTGTAAATACCTGATTGTGAGCTATTTGTATTTAAAATAGAAATATTTTGAGTATTTGCTGTGAATGTATTTACACCCGACCAAGCATAGCTATAAGGTGCAGTACCAGCACTTCCGCCTGCTGTCAAACGAATACTGTCTGCCGAGCAAACTGGTCCATTATTTCCAGCCACCACCAAAGGCGATGTTTTTACATTTATATTCAAAATATTTTCACGCTGACAACCGTTTGCATCAGTATCGATTACTTTTAAAAAGTGCGGTCCACCAGCGTAGCCGTTCCATTGAATTTTTACCGTATCGTTCACAACTGCAGACGTAATTGTTCCGCCCGAAGCCAATGTCCAGTTATAGGTATGCCCAACTTGTTGCGTTACATAATACGTATAAATGCCGTTTGCGCAAGGTGTTTCATTTCCAAAAATCGTAATAGCGGCAGGTAAAGGATTTACGACCACGTTAAGCGTTTTTTCAATAGAACAATTCGTCAAATCGGTAATTGTTACCTTGTAATCACCTGACGTTGAAGTATTTGCATTAAATATATTTGGGTTTTGTTGAAGTGAAGTAAAGCCGTTTGGTCCACTCCATTTATACAAAATACCGCCTGTTGCGCTCAAATTGATAGTTGCCCCATTACAAACGGGCCCGTTAGAAGTGATAGTTCCTGTTGGTAAATCATTGATTTTCACTTTTGTACTATCGTTTGCTTTACAGCCATTTGCGTCAGTTACAGTTACAAAATAAGTTCCGTCGAGTGCAATATTTGCTGCACCAAGCGAAGGATTTTGCAAAGTAGAAGTGTAAGCGTTAGTCGATGTCCATTTGTAAGTAATTGGACTTGTACCACCATTTGTACTTGAAGACAAATTGACCGTTGTACCACCACAAATTGCTGTTCCGCTACTTGCCAAAACATTTATTTTCGGAACAATATTTATATTTAAATTATTTACAGTCGAACAACCATTGGCATTTGTTTCTTTAACACTCAAAGTATGAGGTCCGCCAGCGGCATTGCTCCAGCTTATTTTTATGCTATCGTTGATTACAGGCGTGGTGAATATTCCACCTGACGGTAAATTCCAAGTGTAATCGCTGCCCACTTTTGTTGCGATATAATAAATCGTTTCGCTTGATGCACAAGGCGTGTTATCGCCTACGATTGTAATTGCTAACGGATTTGGATTAACCAAAACTACCGTACTCAAAGCCAAAGTACAGCCATTTGTATCTGTAATTGTGACGTTATAAGTACCTTGCTGATTGGTTTGCAACTTCGTAATATTTGGTGTATTGCTGGTAGAAGTAAAGTTTTTCGGTCCAGACCAAATGTAATTTACACCACCTGTTGCACTCAAATTCAAGGTAGAATTGACACAAATTGGCGAATTAGAGCTAATTGTTCCGTTTGGAACTGATTTTACAGCTACGTTTGTACTTGCGGTTGCCGTACAGCTGTTTGCATCGCTTACTGTTACTTGATAAGCACCACTCATTGTAGCATCTGCGTTAGAAATTATTTCCGTTGCATTGCTTCCGTTAAATGAATTTAAGCCAGACCAAGTATAAATCAGCGGAGCTGTTCCACCTGTTCCGTTAGCTGTTAAGGTAATATCGTCGCCAGTACAAGGGCTTACTGATGAAGCACTTACAGTAGGGCGAACTTTTAAACTGACGTTAAAATCAGTCGTAGAAGAACAACCTGCTGCATTTGTTTCCGTCAATTTCAAAATATGGTTTCCACTATTTGACCATAAAATAGTAATCGTATCTTTTGTTGGCAAAGTCAATAATTGTCCGCCAGAAACCAAAGTCCAAACATACGTATTTCCTACAATTGGCGAAATAAAATATTTCGCTTCGCTATTCGCACAAGGATTTGAATTGCCAAAAATATTTTGTGGCGGATTACCAGATGTGATAGCAACGGTAGTTTTAACCGCAACCGCACAAGAATTTCCAATCGTAATCGTTACAAAATAATCGCCTGCATTTGCCAAAGTAACGTTTGGAATACTCGGTTGAGCGAGTACAGAAGTAAAGCCGTTTGGTCCAGACCATTGATAATTTGTACCACCAACTGCTGCCAAGTTCAAGGTTTTTCCTTCGCAAATTGGTCCATTGTTTTCTGCTGTACCAGTTGGTAAAGTATTGATGTCGGCAAAAACAGAATCACGAGCTTTACAGCCATTTGTATCCGTTACAGTTACTTTATAAAAGCCTGTTGATGAGGCAGTTGCATTCGGAATAGTAGTGTTTGCAGTAGATGCCGAAAAACTATTTATACCTTCCCAATTATAGATATAAGGTGCAGTTCCTGTGCTTGCAATGGCATTTAAGTTAATATCATTCCCGCTACAAGGTCGGGTTGCAGTTGCTTTTACAATTGGTAAATTTTGCGTTTCAGTCGTCAAAATATTTTCACGAGAACAGCCATTTGCGTCCATATCCAATAAGCGAATAGCGTGCGCACCAGCATTATCCCATTTTACTTTTATCGTATCATTATTAGGATTTGAAAAAATAACACCGCCCGAAAGCACCGTCCAAGTATAAATATGTCCCATTTGTGCTGCGTAATAATACTCTTGAATAGCGTGCGCACAAGGCTTTGTATTTCCATTGATAACAGTTGGCGCAAGGTTGTCATTTACCAAGACATTGGTTGTTTTTACAATCGAACAACCTTGATTATCGGTTACTGTTACGTTGTACGTACCAGAATTTATTGCTTGTGCATTCGGAATTGTTGGTGCATTTGAAGACGAAGAAAAGTTATTTGCGCCAGACCAATCATAAGTAGAGCCGCCTGTTGCGTTTAACGAAACAGTAGAACCTTTACACGTTGGCGTATTGTTTGAAATCGTAGCATTTGGCAAAGGTTTTACACCAGCCGTTGTAGAAGCAACTGATTTACAGCCGTTTGCATCTGTTACAGTGACATAATACGTACCTGCTTGATTGGTTTGTACGCTCGAAATAATCGGATTTTGTGCTGTTGCAGCGTACGTATTTGGTCCTGACCAAACAAAAGAATAAGGCGCAAGTCCTCCCGAATAGTTCGAGTTGAGTTGTAAATCTTTGTCTGCACAAGGCGTTGTCGCAGCTGCTGTTGCCGTCATCGGATTTTGAACATTCGGACTAATTTCGCTCGTTTGCGTACAGCCACTTGAATTGGTATAAGTCAATTTTAAAACATGAACTCCTGTTGCACTCCATTGCACTTGAACGCTATCTTTACTTGTAGTTCCAGCAAAAATACCTCCCGAAACCAAATTCCAATTGTAAGTATAACCTGTTTGTTTTGGCACATAATACGTATTAGTAGCTGACAAACAAGGTGTTATATTTCCTGCAATAGTCAAAACAGCAGGTTTTTCATTTACTACAATAGTAATAGTGTCAATAATTTGACAGCCTTTTGCGTCAGAAATTGTAACTATATAATCACCAGCATTTGCCAAAATTGCGTTCGAAATAGTGTTAGTTGCTTTGTTAGAAGTAAAACCATTTGGTCCAGTCCATTGATAATTTGTACCACCAATTGCTGAAATATTTACGCTTGCGCCCATACAAATCGGAGAAGTTCCTGTCGCCTCGCCTATCGGTAGATTATTGATGTTTACATTGATATTTGATGTTGCAGTACAGCCGTAATTGTCTGTTAGCGTCAATTGATACGCTCCATTGTTAATAGCCTTCGCATTCAAAATCACAGGATTTTGAACGTTTGAAACAAAAGTATTTACACCTGTCCAAGCATATAAATAAGGTGCAGTTCCACCAGAAGGTATTGCATTCAAATTCAAATCTTTTCCACTACAAGGTATTGTCGCAGCGAGTGTTACACTTGGTAAATTTTGAATATTTATACTTAAATTACTAATTTGCGTACAACCATTTGCATCCGTTTCTCTGACACTAATCGTATGTGTACCTACATTTGTCCACTGAATTTTTACACTATCTTTGTTAGGAGAAGTGATAAAAATACCGCCCGAAGGCAAAGTCCAAGCATAAGTGCTTCCAATTTTTTTCGTTATATAATACAACTGTATATTATTAGCACAAGGATTTATATTTCCATTGATGCTAATGGGTGCAGGTTTTGCTTCTACGCCAGCAAAAGTAGTTGTTATCGCTGAACAACCGTTGGCATCAGTTACTGTAACAATATAATTTCCTGTTGCACTCGGTGTTGCATTTGGAATAGTAGGCGTCGCAGCGCTTGACACAAAATTATTTGGTCCAGACCAATTGTAAGTGCTACCGCCTGTTGCTGTCAAATTAACAGTTTCATTTTCACAAACCGTTCCATTAGAAATAGCTATTGGAGTTGGTAAAGCATTTACAATTGCGTTTATCGTTGAAATAGCGGTACAAGCATTTGCGTCAGTAACAGTAATCGTATAATTACCTGATTGTGAATTAGTTGCACCAGAAATACTTAGATTTTGAATAGTATTAGAATAATTATTCACACCTGACCAAGCGTAAGTATAAGGCGTTTGACCGCCTATTCCCGTTGCTGTAAAATTCAAGTTTTTACCCGAACATGGCGTATTGACACTTGTTGTAGCCGTTGGATTTTGTTGCGGATTTACGTTTAGAGTACTGGTTTGCGTACAGCCATTTTCATCTGTTTCTGTAACAGAAATGCTATGCGTACCGCTTGTTGTCCACGTCACTTGAATGCTATCTTTGTTAGGATTTGAAGCAAAAACACCACCCGAACTTAACGCAAATGTATAACTACTGTTAAGTTTTTTTGTTAAAAAATACCATTCCGTAGCATTCAAACAAGGTTTTACATTTCCTAAGATAGCAACAATCGCAGGTTTTGAATTAACTACTACTGTGGTTGAAAAGAAACTTTGACAGTTATTCGTATCATAAACGGTAACGTTATAAGTACCTGATTGTAAAGTAGTTGCGTTTGGAATAGTTGGATTTGCTACCGTAGAAGCGAAGCCATTGGGTCCATTCCACTGATAAGTTTGTCCTCCAACCGCTGTCAATATAATCGTATTATTTTGACAAATTGGTCCATTATTGCTTGCGCTACCGCTTGGCAAATTATTGATATTTGCATTGATATTTGCTACTGCTGTACACGAGTTCATATCCGTTAAAGTCACTGAATACGTACCTATACTTGCTGCTGTTGCGTTTGAAATAGTTGGATTTTGGGATACAGAAGTAAAGCTATTCTGCCCAGTCCAATTGTAAGTATAAGCTGGTGTTCCGTTGTTTGGCGTTGCGCTTAGGTTTAGGTCTTTACCATTACAAGGCGTTGTTGCGGCTATGCTTAACGTAGGCAAAGGTTGAATTGTTACATTGATATTGCTCGTTTTTGAGCAACCATTGATGTCCGTTTCTGTAACTTCGATGCTATGCGTACCTGTGTATGACCATAAAATATTTATACTATCATTTGCCGCAGGCGTTAATAAGGTTGCGCCTGTTGGAATATTCCAAAGGTAAGTGCTACCTACTTTTTCTGCTACAAAATAAGTATAAGTACCATTTGCACAAGGTAAAGTATTTCCCATTACGGCAATTGCAGTCGGCTTCGCATTTACTATAACATTAGTTGTTGCAGTTGCTGTACACGAATTAACATCGGTAACTGTTACGCTATAAGTACCTGATTGTAAATTAGTTACGTTTGAAATCATTGGCATAGCCGAACTCGAAATAAAGTTATTTACACCTTGCCAAGCGTAAGTTGTTCCACCAGTTGCATTCAAATTCAGTACAGTATTTTCACAAAGTGGTCCATTGTTAGAAGCGGTTGCTGTTGGTAATGGGTTGATGATTACGTTTGTAGAAGCCGTTGTTGTACAACCAAAACTATCCGTAACTGTCACATTATAAGTACCTGCATCTGCTAAAACTGCTGTTGCAATACTTGGATTTTGAACCGTATTGCTGCTCAGTGTTCCGTTTCCTGTCCATGAATAAGTGTAAGGTAAAGTTCCACCGCTTGTAGCAACATTTAAGTTGAGCATTTTATCTACACAAGGTGTATTCGCTGCTGCCAAAGCCGTAGGATTTGCTTGGATAGTTGGCGAAATGCTACTTTCCTGCGTACAACCCGAAGCACTCGTTTCTACTACTTTCAAAATTGGCGTACCTGTTCCGCTAAATTGTACTTGAATAGTATTCAAACTTGGATTAGTCAAAATTGTACCACCCGAAAGTATGCTCCAATTTACGCTACTCGTTGCCGCAGGATTTACACTATATGTATAAATGCCGTTTGCACAAGGGTTTAAGTTTCCAGAAATTGGTAATATCGTAGGTTTAGCATTTATTATAACATTGGTTGTTGCTGTATTTACACAAGCATTTACATCTGTTACTGTTACTGTATAAGTACCTGATTGTGAAGATGTTGCATTTGAAATCGTAGGCGATGCGCTATTTGATGTATAGCTATTCGTACCAGACCAAGCGTAAGAAGTTCCTCCTGTTGCACTCAAATTCAAGGTTGCATTTTCACAAATTGCTCCATTGTTATTGGCTGTTGCTGTTGGTAATGGATTAACCACAGCATTTCTCTCAAGGTCATTATTTTTCATCGAAATATTATCCATTGCTTCAATTTTCTTATTTATTG
>JANMIV010000077.1:0-3508 GCA_031375995.1 Bacteroidota bacterium | reverse complement strand
CAAACTTGAAGTTTTCTAAGGTTATTTCCTCAAAGCTGGTATTGGAAGTTTTTACAATGCTATGCATTTTTTGTATTTGACTATCTCCTATTGGAATAATCAAAATCCCGCCAATTTTTAGCTGATTAATAAGCGATTGTGGCAATACAGGAGCTCCAGCAGTTACAATAATCTTATCATAGGGTGCTCCTTGTTCATATCCTTTACTACCATCTCCAAAAATACAGGTTGCAGTATATCCAAACTCCGCTATTCGCTTATGTGCTTTGTTAAATAACGCTTCTTGCCTTTCAATGGTAAACAACTCTACTCCCAGCTCAAGCAGTATAATAGACTGATAAGCCGATCCTGTGCCTACCTCTAACACCCTATCTCCTTTTTCTATTTGTAATAACTGTGTTTGATAAGCCACAGTATAAGGTTGACTTATCGTTTGCCCAGCATCAATTTTAAATGCTTTGTCTAAATACGCATGAGACCTAAACTCTGGTTGAATAAAATAATGACGTGGTATTTTTAAAATAGCTGACAATACTTTCTCATCAACTATTCCTTTTGTTCGTAGTTCCTCTACCAATCTTTTTCGAGCACCTTTGTCTTTATACGTATCCACCATGAGCATGGCAAATTACACAAGCAATAATTAAACTAACTAAATATTTTTTTCATTAGAAACAATTCTAATGTTAATATTTCAGGGAGTAGTACACATTGGCATAAAAGTTATCAAAGTGTATATTTTATAGGTTAAAAAAAATGTCGCTGTTTACAGTTTGAATTATTCAAATGTAGATGTAATACTATTTGCTAATAGATTTGTCTTGGTTAAATAATCAAACTATCGAATGATTCAAATTGGTATAGCAGGCGCTAATGAACTTAGCAAAAAACATATCGAAAAAATACTTGAAATAAAAGACTTTAAATTAGTAGGCTTTTATGATCATGACGAGCAAAGCAGTCAACAAATTGCTAGTAATTATGGTCTAACCAGATTTGAATCTTACAGCGATTTAATACAACATACTGATGCAATAGATATACTATCGCCAGTAGGTACCCATTATAACTATGTATCAAAAGCCATCAAAAAATGTAGGCACGTTTTTGTAGATAAGGTATTGAGCGAAAATTTAGATGAAGCAAAAGAACTAGCCAACTTAGCACACGAAGCCAATATACAACTTTATGTAAGCAGGCACGAAAGGTTTCATCCCAATTTTCAATTACTGAAAAAATTACTTAACAACCCACTATACATAGAATCATCCAAGTTTGACCCACACATTTTTAACTTATCTAATGAAGACTTGGTTTTTGATTTATTGCTAAATGAGTTAGAACTGGTGTTAAATATAGTAAAAGCAAATGTATTAAAGGTAAGAGCCACTGGTGCTTGCATGCATAGTGATAGAATAGATTTTATAAATGTGCGTTTGGAGTTTGACAACGGTTGCATATATAATATGGTTGGAGGAAGTTTTAAATCTGAACAACGCAATAAAATACGCTTTTTCCAAAAGAACAAAACGTATGGATTTGATTTAAACAACTTCAAAATTACTTTACTCAATTCTAGTGATTCAAAAGAAGAAAACCATACAGAACAGATTTTAAAAAATACGGGTAAAAACCAAAATGAAATGATTAAACGAGAGTTGGAACACTTTGCTCAAAATATTAGCCAACACTCTCTTCGCTTAAGAAGCTATTATGACAATTACCAAGCCATTGAAATAGCGCATCAAATTATAGAAGACTTGCAAAAACGTCAACTTTAATATTTAATGGACTGCAACAAAAGTGTTAAAATAATTGTCTTAAATAAAAATACAGTCAATTTAACTTAGAAAGTGGTACTTTTTAAGCAATTCACTTACATTTGACAATCATTTATGAACACCCAAAAAAGTTTATTCATATTTTTAATATTGCTTGCTGTAGGAGCTTGCACTATTGAAAAAGCAACCATACCCGCCTATTTATACATCAATAAGTTTAAATTAGAAACCAGCAATTCTCCTATAGTACAAGGAGATACAAGTCACGATATATTGGATGTATGGCTATATCAAAACAATGAATTTATAGGTTCTTACGGTTTACCTACTTACATTCCTATTATTGATAAAAACAAAAAAAATTTAACACTAAGAGCTGGCGTTAAACGCTCAGGCCAAGATGATCAAAGGCTGCAATACCAGCTATACGATGATTATAATATCACTTTACAACTGAAAGACCTTACTACAGATACCATTTGGCCAATAGTTAAATACCTACCAAACTGTAAATTTGCTGTTTTGCAAGATTTTGATGGAAATACCAGTTTTTTTAATTTTTTTAAGACTAAACCGGGTGATACCCTTATAAAAGTAAATAATAATAACGCATGGAAGTTAGGCAATAATTCAGCGTTAATTGCTTTGTCAGATTCTACCGCTAGTATTGATTATATATCAAAAGAATTGTCAAACCTTCCTGCAAATAATATTCCCCTATTTTTAGAAGTGGATTATAACTGCAATAATATATTTGATATTGGACTCAATGTAAAATATACAAATGGAGAAAATCGCGCTTACAGCTTATTTAGTGCCAACTCAAGCGGTGGCCGTTGGAAAAAATTATATCTAGATATTGCCACCGAAGTGGGTTCAGAAATTGCTCAAAGAGGTGTTGGAACAAAATTTCAGTTGTTTTTTAGGGTTACAAAAAATCCGCAAAATGGCACTGATGATACTAAGTTGATGTTGGACAATATTAAATTGATACATTTTTGAGATCAAAAAGAAAGTTACATGTTTTCCTATCAATTATAATTGATCTATTCACTGCAGCCTCTGCTTGGTCAATGTTTTATGCCTACAGGAAATTATTTATTGAGCCTGCTCTTTATGGGAAAATGGACATAGTACTCGACAAAAACTTTTACTTAGGCTTGTTGTACGTACCATTGTTTTGGACAATATTGTATTTTCTTGCTGGAGACTACAAAAATATTTGGCGAAAATCGAGAATTAAAGAAGTATCCAAAACATTTAGCATAAGCCTAATTGGTGTTATTTTATTGTTTTTTACTTTACTACTTGATGATGCGGTTTACAATTACCAAACCTATTATAGAACCACACTAACCTTATTCATACTGCATTTTGGTATTACTGTATTTTTCAGACTGCTATTCACCACCTATATTATTAAAAAACTAAGAAACAAAGAACTAGGATTTAACACCCTTGTAATTGGAAACAATGAAAAAACCGAAAGATTGGTAATGGAAATTACCGAAAAACACAATGCACAAGGTTTTTTAATAAAAGGATATGTTAACTCCAATGCTAGCCAAAATAAACACATACTTCATTCAGTATTTCCTGTATTAGGTACTTACAATGATTTACCCCAAATAATAGTTAAACATGAAATAGAAGAAGTAATAATTGGTGTAGAAAGTACAAACCATATAGAGCTCAATGAAATTACCAATATTTTGGAAGATCAAGAT
>JANMIV010000066.1:0-3150 GCA_031375995.1 Bacteroidota bacterium | reverse complement strand
GTTAGTATCGTTAACTCTGTTTTTACTGGTTTTCCAGTTGCTGGTTTAATTATTGATTCACGTAGAACAAATGCAGGATTTCAGAATGGGGATGCGGTATTTAAAAACAACGTTATAGCTGGTATTCCTTCTGGATGGGCTGGTAGATTAGCTTCTAACTCAGACACTTTGGCTTTGACAACCAGTGCGCAAGTAGCTGCTTGGGTTGTTACAAACGGAACAGATACTTTCAATACTTCTAATGAAGTTAATTTAGTTAGACCATTTCAATATAGTAATCCAAATTTTGCTCCAGCTAATAATTCAGTAGCTAGAGTGGGTTCAAACTTTAACACAGGAAAAACACCTTACGATGCAAAACCAGTTGTTGATTTTACAATCACAAATAATGCTTTAGCTCACAGTTTTGCTAATATTACCAACACAAAAGGGTATGCAACTCGTTATATGTGGGATTTTGGTGTTACCACAAGCACAACAGATACTTCTACTTTAGCGAATCCAAACTTTGTCTTCCCAGGTAATGGTTCATTTACAGTAACTTTAAAGGCAGTAAATGATTTTGATTCTACTACCTTTTCAAAAGTAGTAGTGGTAAATCTGAACTTAAAACCAGGTGCAGATTTTACTTTTGCACAAACAAATCCTGCTAACAGAGATTTTATTTTTAATAATACCACCAATACAAAAGGATATGCTACTACTTATTCATGGGATTTTGGTGTAACTGGATCAAGCACTGATACTTCAACTTCATCAAATGCTTCGTTTACTTATCCTGCAAATGGATTTTATACGGTAACTTTAAAAGCAAAAAACCAATACGATAGTATTACCGTTTCGAAAATTGTAGGTGTTACAGTAACTGTTCCACAAAACAATTTCTTTGAATATACCAATTACAGAGGTGCTTTAAGCGCAGATACTACTAAAGATTGGACAAAAGGATGGGCTAATTGGGAACCAACAACCACCAATTATGGTACACCAACTGTTCCTATTAATGCAGGTGATATTACAGCCAATACTACTTGGACTAAAAACAATATTTATTTGTTGAATGATGGTTATGTTTATGTAACTAACAATGCTACTTTAACCATTGAAGCAGGTACTGTAATTAGAGGTACTGGAAAAGGAACTTTAATTATTGCACGTGGAGCTAAGTTAGTAGCACGTGGAACTAAAGCAGAGCCAATTGTATTTACATCAAGCAAAGGTGCTGGTTTAAGAGCTCCTGGTGATTGGGGTGGTTTAGTGTTTACAGGTAAAGCAGTTCATAATTTACCGCAAGGAGACACGGCCGCTGCTGAAGGTGGTATTGCTAAACCAGTAACAGGTTCAGGTTTAATTGATGGTCGCCATGGTGGTACTGATGATGAAGATAGTTCAGGTGCTTTAACTTATGTAAGAGTTGAATTTGCAGGTATTCCATTGGCAACTACTGCTAACTCAGAAATAAACGCTATTACTTTTTATTCAGTAGGTCGTAAAACTTTAGTAGATTATGTACAAGTTTCTTACTCTGGTGACGATTCATACGAATGGTTTGGTGGTGCTGTAAATGCTAAACATTTAATTGCTTTTGCTGGTGTTGATGATGATTTTGACTGTGATAATGGGTTTAGAGGACAAGTTCAGTTTGCTATAGGTGCTCGTATTCCACAAAATGCCGATCAATCTAGTTCAAATGGCTTCGAATGTGATAATGATGCGAATGGTACAACAGCTTCACCAAGAACTGCTGCTATATTTTCAAATGTTACTTTAGTTGGACCTTTATTTGCAGGCCAAACTGCTACGGTAAATCCTAATTTTGGTCGTGCAGCGCATATTAGAAGAAATGCAGCCGTGAACATTGTTAACTCTATTTTTACTGGTTTTCCAGTTGCTGGTTTAATTATTGATTCTCGTAGAACAAATGCTGCTTTCCAAAATGGAACTGCTGTATTTAAAGCAAACGTAATAGCTGGAATTCCTTCTGGATGGGCTGGTAGGTTAGCTAATAATTCAGATACTTTAGCAGTTACCAGTAGCTCACAGGTAGCAGCTTGGGTTGTTTCTAATGGAACAGATACATTCAATACTTCTAATGAAGTAAATTTAGTAAGACCATTTAATTACAACAATCCGAATTATGCACCAGCAAGCAATTCAGTAGCTATTGCGGGTTCAAACTTTACTACTGGTAAAACGCCATTCAATTCTACTCCAATTGTTGACTTTACTTTTGCTCCTAGCGTACCTAATTCTAAAACATACAACTTTACCAATACTACAGATACTAGAGGTATTAGTACTACTTATACTTGGGATTTTGGTGGATTGGGTAATTCAACTTTAGAGAATCCAAACTTTGCGTTTACTGCAAATGGAAGCTATATAGTAAAATTAACTGCTAGAAATGCTTTTGATTCATCATTTACCAATAAAACAGTGGTGGTAAATGTTACTGATAAACCAGCTGCTAATTTTACCTTTGTACAAGGTACAACAGCAGGTTCACGTACATTTACATTCACCAATACTACTGATGAAAAAGGTGCTACTACTAATTATGGATGGGATTTTGGTGTTACTGGTTCTACAAGCGATACTTCTACTGCTAAAAATCCAGTGTTTACATTCCCAGCAAATGGCGTTTATACTGTAAAAATGATCGCTGCAAATGCTTTCTTGGCAGATACTATTAGCAAACAAGTAACAGTAATTGGAGTTTCGGTAAATGAAATTACTGAGTCGTTAAATCAATTAGCAGTGTATCCTAACCCTGCCAACGAAAATGTAACAGTTGCCTTTGGTTTAGCTAATACCAACGATGTACAAATTGATTTAGTAGATATTACTGGTAAAACAGTAAGAACAACCAATGCAATAAGGTTTAATGCTGGTGCCAATACTATCACTTTAAACACCGCAGACATCAACCAAGGTATTTACTTTGTAAAAGTAAGCACACAAGAAGCTACTAAAACTACACGTTTGGTTATAACAAAATAATAAGTCAAAGTAAAAGGTAGTTTTATATTACCTTTCACTTATAACTAAACGTGTAGTTTTAGTAGCTTCTTGTGTGCTTACTTTTACAAAGTAAATACCTTGGTTGATGTCTGCGGTGTTTAAAGTGATAGTATTGGCACCAGCATTAAA
>JANMIV010000035.1:0-8024 GCA_031375995.1 Bacteroidota bacterium | reverse complement strand
ATACAGCCCACTATTATTCTCAAAACTTACACCCATCAATTGAAGTGTTTGCAAAGCAGGAAAGCTAAAACTAATCCGTCTGGCTGCCCTACTTTTTATGCCTAAAACATTCACATTGCTGTTTGTTGCTAATAACACCCTGTGATCGGAACCGTTTATGTTATAATCCAGCACCGCACTATCGGAACCAGTATTTTGGTAGTATAGCTGCGCTTCGCTAAATGAGCTATATACCTTATTTCTATATGGAATTATATAATTCAATTTATTCCCGACTAAAGGTATATCGCAAGTTCCAGCAATTCCCAAATTAATACCTGCCATTCTTTTAGCAACAATTGAGTAAGATTCAAAATTTTCAAACTCATGCAGAATTGTGCCTCTAAAACCTGCCACTGGAGATGTTATAGGAACAAATCCTACGCCACTTCCCCCGTATATATATTGTAAAGTATCTCTAATATCACTGGTAAGCATATCGCCTTCAATAAACGAATCGCCAAAAAAAGCAATACGCACTTTTGTTTTATCAACTTTCAGTTGCTTAAGTGCTGTTGCAAATACTTTTAAACCTTGCTTGTTCTCCGAAAAATCTTCAAATGGGCTTACTTCTTGTGCAAGTTGGCTCACTTTTTTCAATTTCTTTTTGCTCACTTGTTTTTCTAACGAATCTTTCCTTACATCCAACAAAACATCCACCTGCTTTAAGCCTGCCTCTTCCAACTCCCTATTAAACAAACCCATTACTAGCAAACATAAAATTAAACTTATGCTTATGTAAAATACTTTATATATGTAATTTTGCTTCAAACCCTAGTTTTCCGATAATTACGCCAATACCTCTGCCAATACTTTATACGATTTCAACTCCCTAAAATCATCTAAATGAAATTTATAATAGTCCATGGCGTGTCCCAATAATAGTTGCCTGTTTTGTTTAGAGATATTGATTGTACTAAATAACTCAAAATTAGATTTGCAAATATTGGCCCATAAACCTGCCAAATCTTTTTCAATTACCCGTATATCTCCCATTTCACTTGGTTTAAAAACACCTTCATGCAAGTCAAAACTGTCATTTAGCTCGCTTTCATTTAATTTAGGCCCAAATCCTAAATACTGGCTGTACTGAAGCATGAAAAAAACAGGAAAATTAGCCAAGTTCTGCTCCGATAAATCCAAATATTGAATAACTGCGAACAGGAAATCAAAAACTTGCTTATCCTCTTGATTATCTGCCTGAATAGTTTTGTTAAGTATTTCACTTACAAATATTCCAATGCTGCTTTTCAGTAAATCGTAGTGTATATTATTGATAATGGGAAAACATTTTAACTCTTTTATCCGCTGCAAATTTTTGTTTAACTGATGGTAAACATCTAATTCTAGCAAATTCAAAGGCAATAAATGAGAGGGCTTAATAGGTCCTTTCTTGTTTTTAACTCCATTTATAAGATAGGACTGTAAACCAAACTGCTCAGTAAAACATTTAAGAATTATACTATTCTCACTATAATCAATAGCTTTTATTACAATGGCTCTGGTTTTTATTAACATATTTCTATAGCAGTTCCAACTATTTTTGCTCACAGCTGCTGAGATTGTTGCAAAATAATGATTGATTTAAAATAAGCAACCTCAAATTCTTGAATTGATTCTTACTCTGAGCAAAGCCAACATTAAGCAGCAGCAATTAAGCATTGTGCATATATGCCAAAAGCCCAGAACACATAAATATGTCTGGGCTTTTAAGCATCAATAAGCTATTATTCTTATTTTGTTTCTTCTGTCTTTTTCGGCTTAATTAATACATCATCAAGCATACCATACGCTTTTGCTTCTTCCGCTATCATCCAGTAATCGCGGTCACTATCTGCTTCCACCTTCTCAAAAGGCTGTCCACTGTGGTGAGAAATAATATCGTACAATTCTTTTTTTAATTTTTGAATTTCACGGGCAGTAATTGCTATATCACTTGCTTGTCCTTGTGCACCGCCTAGTGGCTGATGAATCATAATACGTGCATGGCGCAATGCCGTGCGTTTGCCTTTGGCACCTGCACATTGTAAAACTGCTCCCATAGAAGCCGCTAAACCTGTGCAAATAGTCGCTACATCAGGTTGTATCCATTGCATGGTATCATAAATTCCTAATCCTGCATACACAGAACCGCCTGGACTATTTATATACATCTGTATATCTCTTCTGGCATCCATTGACTCTAAAAACAACAATTGCGCTTGTACTATATTTGCAATATAATCATCAATAGCTGTACCTAAAAACAATATTCTGTCTGCCATTAATCTAGAGAAAACATCTATTTCTCTAAAATTCATCGGACGCTCCTCAATAACGGTACGTGTCATATTTTGAGGAATGCTTTCCATATAAGCATCCACTTTTAAACTACTTATGCCTTGGTGTTTTATGGCATACTTCCTAAATTCTTGTCCTACATCCATAATTATATGTTATTTTTATTGGTTCAAATATATATTCAAGTGTTACTTTGTCAAGTGCAATGCCATTTATTTTTGCTGACAAAAAGGCTTTTTACTGTTTACAATTCATGTAAAAGATTTCATTTACCCATTTTGCTCCAAAATAAAATACGTTACAGTCTATTAGTGGAAAAATATGTGTGCAATGAAACATTAATTCTACAATAATTGAATAAACTTGCAGCATGGAGTTACTCGAAATACTTAAAGAATTATTAACCAACACAAAAGGTTTTCTTGAAGCCTTTGTCTCAAATCATGGTCTTTGGATTTATGGATTACTGTTTTTAATTGTTTTCTGCGAAACTGGCTTGGTGGTTTTGCCACTTTTGCCTGGCGATTCATTGCTATTTGCTGCTGGAGTATTGGCAGGCAATGCAGCCAATAATTTAGATGTAACGCTTATCATACTTTTACTCATAGGTGCCGCATTATTAGGGGATAATACCAATTACTTTATTGGTAAATTCTTAGCAAAAAAAGGAGAAGGAGCTAAACTCTTTGGTATTTTTACCATCAAAAAGGAGTATATTGAGAAAACCCAAACTTTTTACGAAAAACATGGATCTGCTGCCATTATAGTGGCTCGCTTTGTTCCTATAGTACGCACTTTTGCCCCATTTGTGGCGGGTATTGGTAGCATGAAGTATTCTAGGTATATCACATTTTGCATTATTGGAGCCATATTATGGGTTTCGTCCATTACCTTGGCGGGTTATTTTTTAGGAAGTAATGAATGGGTACAAAAGAATTTTGAAAAAGTAGTACTTGGCATAGTTTTCGTATCTGTTATGCCAATTCTATTTGGAATAATAAAAGCCCGATTTGCAAAAAAATAAAAAGCATACCATAAATCAATTTAATAAACTCTCATCTAACAAAGGTGTTCTTCTTTTTGTTTTCCTCCTTTTCTTTCAGCTAGTTAGCAAATCAGAAACAACTTATGGCTATTGCAATGTAAAGGATAAAAAGGGAGGAACTGACGTATATACCCTTTTTGGAAAAACCCCATTTGATTGCTTAGTTTTAGACCAAAATTGGCAGCAAGTATTAATTAAGGTATGGGTAAAAAAAGATAAAGTATATGATGATCAGCAAATTCTAGCGCGTGCCCAATTTTATAATGAAAACAGGACTCAAATAGGTCAAGCCCTTATGGATTTTACTCCCTATAAATTCATCAATGAAATAGATTCATACTACGTATTTGAAATAAGTGGTTTTATGCCACAAGCTTGCATTGACCCTAGCTCTATTCCTGAACTAGACATAAATAGGATTTTAGCCGTTGCCAAACAAAATGAGTCTTTTGACACTTTTAAAAGCCACTTGAAAAAATTTAATTACATCCACACTGACTCCAATTCGAAATATAAGTCTTTCATTATCAAAGAACCTGACTTTAAAAAACAGAGTACTAGCCCGAGAATCTTAATTGTTTTCTATAACAATGAGTTAATTGCCATTTTTTACTCGAGAGAAATAATGGCCAAATTATATGACAGTATAGAAATGGGAAGTCAATACAAACTAATTTACAACTCTAAATTCACTGAAGAAACAAAATCTGAAATGATGACTATATATAAAAAGCAGATACAGTCAAATTAAATTTATAATCCCACTGACTTTTTTTATATTATTGCATCTTATTTCGATACTAAATAATTGATGAAAACAGCCTTAATAACAGGAATAACAGGACAAGATGGAGCCTATTTAGCTGAATTTTTACTCGCTAAAGGTTACCAAGTACATGGAATTAAAAGAAGAAGTTCCCTATTCAATACTGATAGAATTGATCATTTATACCAAGACCCGCATGAAAAACATGTAAATCTGAAATTACATTATGGTGATTTAACAGATAGCACCAACCTTATTAGAATTATTCAGGAAACGCAACCCGATGAAATTTACAATCTGGCTGCAATGAGCCATGTACATGTAAGTTTCGAAACCCCTGAATACACTGCAAATGCTGATGGAATTGGTACTTTAAGGATACTAGAAGCAATACGTATTTGTGGTTTAACCAATAAAACAAGGATTTATCAGGCATCTACTTCTGAATTGTATGGTTTGGTGCAAGCAGTACCTCAATCAGAAACAACTCCATTCTACCCACGCTCACCTTATGCGGTAGCAAAATTATATGCTTATTGGATTACTGTAAACTACCGCGAGGCTTATAATATGTTTGCATGTAATGGTATTCTTTTTAACCATGAAAGTCCAGTAAGGGGTGAAACTTTTGTTACCCGTAAAATTACCAGAGCAGCTAGTAAAATTGTGATGGGTTTACAAGACAAATTATTCCTAGGCAACTTAAACTCGCAAAGAGATTGGGGGCATGCAAAGGACTATGTAGAAGCAATGTGGCTTATATTACAGCAGGAAAAGGCTGAAGATTTTGTAATTGCTACCGGAATTACCACTACCATACGTGATTTTGTGAAGATGGCATTTACTGACATTGGTATCACAATTGGTTTTAAAGGTGAAAATGAAAATGAAATAGGTTTTGTAGAAGCTATAGACCACGATAGGCTAAAATTCTTGGAAATTGATAGTGATTGTAAACTAAAAGTTGGAGATGAAATAATTGCAGTAGATCCCCGCTATTTTAGACCTACAGAAGTAGAGTTATTGATTGGAGATGCTACAAAATCACAAACCGTTCTAGGCTGGAAGCCCAAATACGACTTAAATGCGCTTGTTAAAGACATGATGAAAAGCGATTTGAAACTAATGAAAAAAGAGCGCTTCTTAAAGCAAAACGGTTATAACACATTAAATTATTTCGAATAACTCATTTATTTTAAAAGTAAGTCATTTTGAATAAAACGGATAAAATATTCATTGCAGGTATCACAGGCATGGTTGGTTCTGCAATTCATAGAAAATTCTTATCAGAAGGTTATACCCATGTTTTTGGGGCTCCTTCATCTGAACTAGATTTAACCAATCAACTAGCAGTAGCTAATTTCTTTGCGCAAAACAAGCCAGATTATGTTTTTATGGCCGCAGCAAAAGTGGGTGGTATTGTTGCTAACAATACTTATAGAGCCCAATTTATTTACGAAAACTTGATGATTCAAAGCAACATTATTCATCAGTGTTATGTAAACAACGTAAAAAAAATGATGTTTTTTGGTTCTAGTTGTATTTATCCAAAATTGGCTCCACAGCCACTCAAAGAGGAATATTTACTTACCAATACTTTAGAACCTACCAATGAGCCGTATGCAATAGCTAAAATTGCTGGAATAAAAATGTGCGAAGCTTATAGAGCGCAGTACGGATGTAATTATATATCAGTAATGCCTACCAATCTATATGGCTATAATGATAATTACCACCCACAAAATAGCCATGTACTTCCTGCTTTAATAAGGAGAATACACGAAGCCAAAGAACAAAATAATCCAGTAGTAGAAGTTTGGGGCACAGGCACACCACTTAGAGAATTTTTATTTGTTGACGACCTAGCAGAAGCCGCATTTATGCTTATGCTTAACTACAATGAAGCTCCCTTTCTAAATATTGGCTCTGGTATAGAAATGACTATTCAGGATCTTGCTTTGTGCATACAAAAGATAGTTGGATATACTGGTAAAATACATTTTGATGCTTCAAAACCAGATGGTACACCCAGAAAACTAATGGACGTTTCAAAAATGAAGGCATTGGGTTGGCAACCAAAAGTAGCCATAGAAGATGGAATACTTTTGGCTTATAATGACTTCCTGAAAAGACACATCGAAAGATAAATTTTCATTATCAAACATTTTTCCCATTTTAAAACTTTGTTTCATAACAGAAATAAATGTTTATTTGCCATTGATGGCTTTTTCAAACGATTCATACAAGGTTTTTGTTGTTGAAGATGACAAATGGTACAATAATTTTTTAAAATACACCATTTCCCTTAATCCAGAATATACGGTACAAACGTTTTTTAATGCAAAAGATGCATTACAGAAATTGCATGAAAAACCCGATTTAATTACTGTTGATTATTCCATGCCTGACATGAATGGCGAAGATTTAATCAAAAAGATAAAAGACCAAAATCCTGAAGTTCAAATTATTGTAATATCTGGACAAGAAGATGTACAAACGGCCGTTCAATTACTGAAATTGGGCGTATATGACTATATACTAAAGGATGAAGACACTAAGAATCGCTTACTAAATACCATTCAAAATGCAAGAAACAACACTTCCCTAAAGCAAGAAATTGTTTCGTTAAGAGAAGAGGTTGCAAAAAAATACGATTTCAGCAATACCATCATAGGGAATTCCGAATCTATCAAAAAAATATTTTCCCTCATAGAAAAAGCGGCTTCTAGTAAAATAGTTGTTAGTGTTACAGGAGAAACAGGTACAGGTAAAGAACTGGTAGCAAAGGCAATACACTACCACAGTGAAAGAAAACGTTTACCTTTTGTAGCCGTAAATGTAGCTGCTGTTCCAAAGGATTTAATTGAGTCTGAGTTATTCGGACACGAAAAAGGTTCATTCACTGGGGCTGATTCCAGAAGAATTGGTAAATTTGAACAAGCCAATAAGGGAACTATTTTCCTAGATGAAATAGGTGAAATGGACCTAAATATTCAGGCCAAATTACTAAGAGTCCTGCAAGAAAAAGAAGTTACTCGCGTAGGAGGAAATCAAACAATACCATTAGATGTGCGTGTAATAGTAGCTACACACAAAAATCTGCTAAAAGAAGTACAAGAAGGCCGCTTTAGAGAAGATTTGTACTATAGGTTATTGGGACTACCTATTGCATTGCCACCCCTTAGAGACCGTTTAAATGATATTATTTTAATCAGCAAACACTTTATTGATGATTATTGTAAAGAAAACAAAGTAAAGAAAATTGTTTTAAGTAATGAGGCGCATAAAAAACTATTAAACTACCATTTCCCTGGAAATATCAGAGAACTTAAAGCCATTATTGAATTAGCTTGTGTTATGTGCGATGATTTTTTGATTACAGAACATAATCTTACTTTTAACAACGAAAAATCATTGAATAGTGCGCTGTTACAGGAAATGTCGCTAGATGAATACAATAACTTAATCATTAAAAGTTACCTAGAGAAATATGATGACAATGTATTAGCTGTTGCCCGCAAGCTAAACATAGGGAAATCAACTATTTACAGAATTATTAAATCTGACTCCTTCCAGAAAATAAAATAAACTTATTCAACAATGATGTCAAAAAAAACCATACTTGCTTTAGATGATGAGTTAAGCATTTTAAAAATTCTGGACTTTTACTTCGGTAAGAATTACAATGTAGTTTCTAAAAGCAATGGTAAAGTAGCATTGGAGTGGATGCAACAGGGGCAGCTGCCCGATATAATAATTGCTGATATGAACATGCCTGATATGAATGGATTAGAGTTTATAGCACAAATAAGGGCAAGCGGATTCTTTAAAGATATTCCCTTAATAATGCTGAGTGGTAATGAAGGCACTGCAGACAAAATAAAATGTTTAAAA
>JANMIV010000206.1:0-3726 GCA_031375995.1 Bacteroidota bacterium | reverse complement strand
TTAATTTTAGGGCAAAAGTGGCTTAAAAAAGTATCTACTTATTACATAATTATTTTAACTATTGTATATATCACACTTTAATAGGTACTTTAATTAATTCTTTTTGGATAGTTCACCTATTATTTATTTTACCATTGCCTTATACTTATGCCAAATAAGCCATTGAATGAAAATGAAACTATTATTCAATAATGAAAAAAATAGGAAAAAGCCAGTTACATTTTGTGTAACCATAAATTTCTATATTCTCTATTTCTATCATATTCATTGGCCTGCTTCTCTATATTGAATACTCTATTGCCTCTAGGGTCGTTTCCAACACCTGCCAAATAGGCCCAATTTCCCCAGTTGCTGCATACATCATAATCTATTAGCTGTTGTTCAAAATAGGCTGCACCATAACTCCAATCTAATTTTAAGTCATTGCATAAATAACTGGCTACATTTTGCCTACCCCTGTTACTTATAAATCCAGTAAGTTTTAATTCTAGCATGTTGGCATCAATAAAATCATTTCCCGTTTGTCCGTTTCTCCAAGTTTCAAATAGTTTGGGATTGTGATTTTGAGAACTAAGTGCTGTTGTTTTAATTCCATTCTTTTGAAAAAACTGGCATCCATACTTTTTCATTATAAATCTGAAATAATCGCGCCATAACAATTCAAACACCAACCAATACGTAGATTCATTGGCAATTACTTCACGCTCATATTGCTGTATTTGGTCATAAACACTGCGGGCAGAGATGCAGCCAAGAGCTAACCAAGCGGAAAATTTTGATGAGTAATCAGCCCCTACTAATTGATTTCGAGTTTCTTTGTAGTTTGATAAAGACGCTGTGTTAAATAAGTAATGATTGAGACGCTTCCAAGCTTCGGTCTCTCCGCCCTTAAAAGCCAAAGCGCTTCGTAAGTCTATTCCATTATATTCCACTCCTAATTGCGCTGCACTTGGTAATTGAAGCGCATTCACTTTAGGGGAATTTATAATTGTTGGTTTTGGAAATACGGGTCTAATATTCGATTCCTTTTCTACCCTTTTTCTAAAATTGGTGAACACATCAGGAATATCATTTATTGAAAAAGGCAAATCTTGCACATGGTATAAAGTACTTGTACTAAAGGTTTCAAACAGGCAGTTTATTTTCATCAATTCTTTTTGCACACGTGCCTGTGTTTGCAATTCTTCGTAAGCAGTTTCCCCTTTTGCAAATACTTTTTCAACATGGTATTGTAGCGCGAGTTTAACAATTTCAGCCTCGGGTTTACCCTTAACAATAATTAGCCCAGAGCCAATTGCTCTTAAATTATTGTCCAAATCAATCAATGATTCTAGCAAAAATTGGATTCTAAAGCTTCCTGTTTTTTGAAATCCCAATTCAGTTATTTTAAAATGAGCATCGTCAAAACAATAAACAGGAATAATTTGCTCACTTTGCGCAATGGCTTGTATTAAAGTTTCATTATCGTGCAAGCGTAAATCAGTCTTGAACCAAACTATACTTGTTTTCATTTAAAGTTCGTTAATATGAGAAAGATAGTAATTGGCTTGTTCTAACAATTCCGCTTTAGCATCAGGCTGCATTTTACGCCATACATTATACATCATACCTATGCGCGGATTTTTAGCTAATTTAGCTTCATGCTTATCATAAAAATTCCAATACAAACTATTAAAAGGGCAAGCTTTATCGCCTGTTTTTTTTGATTTTTCATAGTAGCATCCTGAGCAATATGAACTCATTTTATGAATATAAGTAGCCGAACTCACATACGGTTTTGTGCCTACCATACCTCCATCGGCAAACTGACTCATGCCTCTAGTATTGGTAATTTCCACCCATTCAATAGCATCAATATAAATACCCAAATACCAAGCATCTACCTCATTGGGATGCACGCCCGCCAATAGCGCAAAGTTTCCAGTAATCATTAAGCGTTGTATATGGTGCGCATAGGCAAAATCAAGTGATTGGTGAATGGCATTTTTAAGGCAGCTCATTTTGGTTTTACCTGTCCAATACCACTCGGGTAATTGCTCCTTATGTTCAAAATAATTAAGCGTGGCGTACTCTGGCATTTTAAGCCAATAAAAACCACGCATGTATTCTCTCCAGCCAATAATCTGTCTTACAAAACCTTCCAATTGATTGTACTGAATTGTATCTTGGTTTTGCTCGTATGCTTCAATGGCCTTGTCAATTACTTCCTTTGGTGAAAGTAATTTTATATTCATTGAAAACGATAAACGGGAGTGGTAAATAGACCATTCGTTGGGTGCCATGGCATCTTGAAAGGTACCAAATAAGGGTAAACAATTGGCTATAAAAAAATCAAGTAACGCTAATGACTGTGCTCTGTTTATTGGCCACAAAAAACTGCTGCTATCAAGTGTTCCAATGGTTTTGATATTGGTTTTTAGTATATCTGTTTCTATTTCCTTTACATTATTTGAAAACAATAAGGGTAAAATAGGCTTATGCCCTTTGGGTAATTTCTGACGATTATCTTCATCAAAGTTCCATTTTCCGTTCATCGGTTTATCGCCATCCACAATTAGTACATGGTGTTTTTTGCGCATGTAGCGGTAAAAGGATTCCATTAAATACATTTTTTTACCCGCAAACAAATCTTGTAATTCATTGCGAGTACTGTAAAAATGCTCGGTGTCGTGCACACTAAAAGGTATTTTCAATGCACTAGTAAAGCTTTTTAAATGCTCATCTAACCTATACTCGTCTGGTAACTGATATTGAAATGTTGTAAATTGGTGTTTTGCTATTATTGCTTGACAGTTTTTATCAAAGTTTTGCAAATTGTTTTCATCCGTTAAACGAATATAAATTACATGGTGTTTCTTTTGTTGCAATTCTTCGGCAAAACTCCGCATGGCAGCAAAAAAACCCACAACTTTTTGAATATGGTGTTGTGCATAATCCGTTTCACTTCTTATTTCCATTAATACATAGGTTACGGATTCATCTACTGTTTTAAACCAGCTATGGTTAATGTTTAGCTGATCGCCTAGTATTAAACGCAATGTCTTTTGTGTGTTAGTTGCCATTTTACTTATTGTTTCTGCATCTATCGCTGCAATATTTTACTTCACTCCAATTTTTCTCCCCTTTTTTTCTCCAAGCAAATGGTTTATTGCAGGTAATACATACTTTATATGGTAAGTTTTCCTTTTTTACACCTTTCATTTATTCCATTAGTTAAAGGCTTACACGTTTCCAATCTACACTAATGTCAGAACCTTCTGCAAGCATTACAGAATGAGGTTTAGTGGCATTTAATACTTTAAATCCATCTCCATAAAAAGCAGCAAAATCACATGTTATTTGGTAGTTACTAATGCTATTTATCTCCCACCTAGGGTGATTAATTTTATACTCAATAGTATGCTTGGGATTTACTTTGGTATAACCAAAGTAATGTTCAAAAATAAACTCCTCCATACTGCCTATTTCCATTTTTTGTTTGATGGCTGAGGCCTCTACTTGAATACTGTTCCATTTCGATTTTACTTTCCATTCATACTGTATTTCTTTCTTATCAGTGCTTTCTTTCCACTTATGTTTGGTTGGAATGGCTATATAATGCTCTTTGTACAATTTATTGGCTATCCATGCCACTATTTTGTTAGGTACTGTCTCATTGATAAAAACCACACCACGCTTTATTTTATTTCCTTCTTTTCGCACCACATAAAAACGAAGATTTACTTC
>JANMIV010000523.1:0-19055 GCA_031375995.1 Bacteroidota bacterium | reverse complement strand
TTTTAAATACTACTCCTTTTAAAAAGTTGGGAGTAACGCTGCCTCCAAATATATTTGTTGTAATAGGAAAATCACTAGAACGACTGCAACTAGCAACAATAATATTATTGCTTTTGTCAATAATTACATCCCCTTTAAAATCGTCAGCATAAAATTTATGCAGATTAGTTCCTTGGCTATTTAAGCCATCATTGCCAGTTCCTCCAATTAAGGAAGAGCCTAGTAATTGTGTTCCATCTTCAGATAGTTTACTTAGTAAAATATCAGATCCACCCTTTAAAGTTTTGCTATAAGCAGAGTCAGATGTAGGAAAATCACCTGATTTGGTAGTACCCAATATGACCAAGTTATCTGCTGCATCCACCACTAAACTATGCGGAGATTCATTATTTTCACCCCCTAAATAAGTAGCATACAAAAGCTGTTTGCCATCTGTACTATACTTACTAATAGTAATGTCGCAAGCTAAATTTATGGGCTCTTCTAGGTTTCCCCCTGAGAAAAGGTTTTGAAAAGCACCTGGTGTAACTGGGTACGTTCCACCATTTCCGCCAGTGGTAATACCACCTGCGTATAGATTTCCTTTACTATCATAAGTAGCAGTAAAACCAAAATTGTCTTCTGTAGAGCCACTATAGGAACTAAAAACAAGATCGGGATCAATAATCAAATCATAGTCTTTGTTGTAGGCTTCTACCTCAAAACAAATCTTATTGTTTTTAATGGCATAAGCTACAGGAACTAAAATTCTTTGTCCTTTTATTATTTGGTAAGCAAAGGGTTGCTTTTCCTTAAAATAGCCCAAAGTATGGTAAACATATAACTCATTATATTCAATTTTATATTTAGTTGCTCCTTGGTAATCCAATACTATGTTGCTAGGGTTACCGTCTGGCTTCACTATCCAATCAAATTTAAGTGCGCTTTTAGCTTGGCTGTTTATCAGTAAATCAATGCCATTATATATGTTATTGTATATAATTTTTGAGTACGACTTTACATGTGAACGCCATTTTTCTGCTTTGTTTCCAATAAAGTAATTGTAATAGTAATTATTGGCTTCTCCAACTGGGCTAGGTTTAGCTTTATTGTTTGCGTTGCAAATGGATAAATTAATAAAATGCCCATGAACAGTATCTATGCCTTCCGTTTTATCGTGGAAATGCTTATTTGCAGTGGATAACTCATTGGCGTTGAGTAAGAAATAAGCAATGGCGTTTTTCTTTAGTAATATATCTAAATGTGCGTTTTTCGATTTAAAATAAATGGAAGAATCCCATTGTCCTTTGTTTTCTATAAATGATATTGAGGGTGTTGTGTTTGCTGTACCAATAGACTGTGCAATTGCATCGTGGCTTTTTAGGCTATAACCCACAATTCCTAAAATAATATATAAATATTTTCTAATCAAACTATTATAGCCAATTTGCAATGAGCAAAATAATCAATTTTATGTGTAAATTTAAGGTAATAAAATGTATTTAGGAAAATTTAAGTTTTTTTGCAACCACGTGCAACCCACGTTTGCTTTAATTAATCAAGCCAATACCAAATTAACGAGTGAGCCAACCGATAGACTTAAAACTAATTGAAAAATGCATAGAAGGAAATGCAAAAGCTCAAAAGCAATTGTATGATGCAACAGTTAGGCAAATGTATGGTGTTTGTTTACGGTACTGTAAAAATCCTGAGGATGCAAAAGATGTGATGCAGGAGGGTTATATAAGGGTATTTGGTAAAATGAAGCAGTTTGAAGCAAAAGGAGTAATAGAGGCATGGATGAGGAGAATTTTTGTAAACTGTGCTTTAGAAAATATAAGAGTAAATAAGTTTTATACTGATACAAGCGATATAGATGAGGCGTACAATTTGACTTTTGAAAACCTAACCATGGATAAAATAAGTCAGAAAGAAATAATGTTAACCTTAGAAAAATTGGCTTTGGGTTATAGAACGGTTTTAAATTTATATGCAATAGAAGGCTATAGTCATGCGGAAATAGCAGATATGTTGCAAATAAATGAAGGTACATCAAAAAGCCAATTAGCTAGAGCTAGAATGGCTTTTGTAAAAGAATATAAAAAAATAACAAGTTAAATTTGAACAACTTAGATAAAATATTAAAAGAAAAAATGAGTGATTTTGCTCCTGATGCCCCCAATGTTTGGGCAGGCATTGAGCAAGGCGTTCAAGCAAATCAGGTGGTGCATGCCGCCAAAATGGGCAAAACACTTTTTGGAAGTAAATTAGTGCTTACTATTGCTAAGATTGTTGCAATAGCTTTGGTTCCTACTGCAATTATAAGCTATAACTATTTTACTACCGATACTGATAAAACAAACATAGAAAAACCTATTCAAGAAGTAGTTGCAAACCAAGAACAGATTGCATTGAGTGAGAATGATTTTGTGGATAATGAGCAATTAACCAAGCATAGGGAAAGGGAGTCCAATAAGAAAATGGATAAAGAATCAAATATTCCATTTAGCAAAAAGGCTCTTAAAAAAGAACAACGTAGCACAGGTGTGGATAATTCAACTAGTATTAAGGATAATGTTCCTTCAACCATACCACATGCAGTTGAAAAAAAGGTAAGTCATGAAGTTATTAGCAGTGCAGTAAAATACGAAAAGCCAATTTCTAGCCCAAAAGAAAATAATACCAAACAAAGCAACTTTTTTGATGAAAATGAATCAACAGAAGAAAACAAAGAAGTTAAAGGTGAACAAAATAAGGGGATAGATATTTTAATAAAAATGCCCACTGTGTTTTCCCCTGATAATGATGGAGTAAATGATAAATATGTGGTACTTATTGAAGGAGAGAAATTTTACAATTTAAAAATATATACCATGCAAGAAGAACTGTTATTTGAATCGAATGATAAATTAAATTTTTGGGATGGTATAAACCCTAAGAATGGACAAATATGTAATTCAGGCACTTATGTTGGGGTTTTGGTCTATAAATCGGCAGAAGATGTGAACTTAAGAACAAAAAGAGCAATTATAAAATTAGTTAGATAATACAAAATTTGGAATTACATTAAATATTACTATGTTAGCAGCTATTAAATAAAGAATAAAAAAATGAAATATATGTACAATGCCTTATCTTTTCTTAAACTAAAACATTTTTATGTGATGGTTTTCCTCTCCCTCTCAAGCCTATTGGTGAGGGCTCAGTCTATTAGTTTAGATGTAACTCCGCTAAATCCATGTGCAGCAGCAGATTTAGTTTTGGTAAATGTTGTTCCAAGTGGATTTCCTACTTCAGATGTAAAGTCGTACACAATACGTTGGGGTATTCCTAATGATACTAGTGTAAATGAAGAGAAGGGAGCAGTGCCAGCAAACCCTAATTTTAGTAAAACATATCCTAAAGGAGGCGATTATATTATTACTGTAGTAGTAAAGAGAAAAAGTGGTGGACCAGATATAGTAACTAGTGTAACCAAAAGAGTTTGGAATGGCCCTGTAACGCAATTTATTTTGCAGTCGGATAATAATCAGTGTTTTAAGTATAACAATTACGTTTTTAATAATACTTCAAGACAAGGAGATTTTCCAAGTGCATCATTAACTAATTTTAACTGGACTATGGGAGATGGTAATGCTTATAAATTTACTGATACCACAAAACGCATAGTTAACCATCGTTATCTTAATAATTCTCCAACTTTTAAAGTTGGATTGACAGTAATTGATTCAGTAGGCTGTAGAACCAACCCATTTGATCCTTTTGGTGAAATGAGTGTTTTTATTGCACCAGATGTAAAACCTAGCTTCACTATGTCAGGCCAAGCGCAATGTGATAGTTCTATATACATATTTCAAAATACATCTGTAATTCAGTATGCTTTTGTTGATTCATTTATATGGGATTATGGGGATAGCAATTTTTATTTTTCTGGTGTGCCAGGAAAACAAACTATTGACGCTGCTAGGTGGGCTGACCCTACTCAACACATATATACCAAGCCGGGTGTTTTTTACCCCAAGTTAACAGTTTATGATAAAAGATCTCGTTGTGTAGATACCTTCGATTTTAGTACTACAGGATTGAAATTACCAGAAAATATAATACCACTAATTGAAATATTGTCAAAAAGAGCACTAGCAAATGATTCATTGGCAGATTCAGTATGTTTAATGAGTGGTAACAATGCTACTTTAACTTTGTACAACAATTTTTCTTTGGAGGGGCTTGGAGGAACAACCCTGCAAGTAGTTTGGCGTTTCAATGACCCCAATGCCAATCCGCCAGGGTCAGATGTCTTTTTAAATGTATTACAGCCAACATACCAGTATAAAGGTTTGGGGCAGTTTTTTCCTACATTAACAGTTAGATGTCCAGGACTTCCTGTTAAGGTAAGAACATATAATTTTTATTCTAGAATAGATACTTTAACAGAGGATAGTAATTATTACCGTACAGGTACAGATTTTAGGTTTCGGGATTTTAGAGCTGCACCAGATCCTAGTGTTCCACAGCATACCAACCCAAATGCGCCTCAAGTAATTGAGCCACAGCTAAATGGGGCTTTATACACAAGAAAAGGAAGATTGTATGGTCTCCCTTATTTTAACTCCAATGGCAGGATTGCGGTATATAGATACGATACGGTGTATAATGCAAGTGACCCTACTGATCCTGACAGTATTGTAGGTAATTTTGTGAGATGGGATGATGAAATGAGTTCAGATTGGGATTTCTTTGATAAGTCGGATTTGAATTTTGTACCTACATTTTATGACAGACAGTTGATTCAATTTAGGAATCCGCAGACAGGATTTTTAATAACTAGGCCAGTTTATACTCCTTATTATAAACCAATAACCAATCAATCATTCTATAAGGATACTTTATTAGGCTTTGGTGTTCAAATTATAGGGCCTATGGTACGAATTGAAAAAACGACTCCGGCAACAGTTCTTATACAACAATGGCAGAAATTGCAATGTGGTCCCACTTTTCCTGTACAGTTTGTAAACACTTCTTTAATTTATCAATCAGAAAGATTGTGGAAGCGCTGGGATTTTGGGGAAGATAATTTTGCCCCTGCTTGTACTTCATATTCTTTTCCTAATCCAGGAGCCGCTTTAGACGGATTGCCTCCATATACTGATGCTGCTGATTTGCAAAATAGAACTTTAGGTGCTTTTGTGGCCAATGGCACTGCATATTTAGGTAGATTCAATGCATGTAATTATTCTCATGATTCATTACCAACTCGTTTATATAACAATTGGGATGCGATTTTTGATTGGTATAAATATGGGCATGATTTCCCTCCTTACGATTCTACTACTTGGACAAAAGGTTATACCAAGTGGCCTACCAATGAGGTTCCTCCAACAGGTTTTAATTGGGTTCAACCCAGAGATACTGTTTCGGGTCCAACGTGGGGTGCTTGGAACAAACCAATGGTAGCAGTGGGTCCCACACTAACGAGGGTGGATACTATGACCAATATTTGGCCTGCGGATATTAACCCTAATAACTTAATTATATTAAACAATCCAATACCCGATCCTATCTCTAATTTAAGAGGAAATTGGATGGATATTATTCCTTCTGGCACTAGAATAGATTCAGGTCAGCTGCTTATTACATTATCTAATGCAAGCGATGGAAGAATCAGGTCTTACAGAGGATCTAATGTAATACCAGGAACAAATCCACCAATGACTTTATATAGGTATGCTTTTAACCGCAGAATCATACAAGATTATACGGTAACATTGCAAATGAAGGATTCTATTAACAACATGTCAAGGGATCCTGGTTATAGAACAGTAAGATCTAAGCCATATATAGTAAAGGTTTATGACCCAATAACTAAATTGACAAAAGATTCTACAGTAACAGATTCCCTCTTTTTAGATGACTGGGATTGCAAAGGTTCTTCAACGGTAACTTTAAGTTTTACAAGACCAGATGCATTGGGTTTAAGTCAGGACGGTTTCGTTTGTCCTGGTTTTAGAAGTGGTTCTTTTGGCGGTAATCCTCAGTTAATATTTAATAGAGCTGGTTATTTAGATTCAGCTCGTACAGCATCAGGTCCAGGCATAGTACCTAACAGTACTAGAAATTTTTTAATGATAAATTATGACTCCCTTTTGGATAGAAATGACCAAACCCCTTGTGCATTAGATGGTTTTGTCCCTCCATTTGATGCGGGTGGTGCTACTTCGTTTACTACCCCTGGTGGTACTGTTATGCCTATTATGTATAATAGAGTTAACTTTAATAAAAATCCTGGGGGGCCATATACATCAGCATCGGGAACAAAAGCGTGGACCCATTATTTCCCAGGAAACCAACCAGCACCAGATGGTATAAATAATATGCCGATAGATCCAAAAGGTTGGGTTACTATTGGGTTAATAGTTGGAACGGGTTGTGCTAGTCCAACCAATTGCAATGGGCCTGGCTGTTTAAGTGATACTGTTTGGTACCATAAATTTTTCAGATTCATCACATTAAATGCAGATTTTACTATTGAAAAGTATGCATGGGAAGATCCAGCTAAGCCAAACTTCTGCTATTTAAGAGGAAAAAATGACACTGTTGTAGTGCATTATTTTGATTCTATTCAAGACAATATGATTTCAGATATTTGGGATTGGGGTGATGGAACGGCTACAATAGATTCGTTTTATTATCAGCCTGATACAGATGAACCATACAACAGGATACGTTATGAGTTTAATACGCTAACAATCCCGTGGTCTTGTTACGATACTACTTATTATCCAGTAGGGATAAATGTTTTTAATGAAACTGTTAGAGATACGATTTGGAGATGCGATGATCCATTGCGTGCATTGCCTCCACAAAGAATTGATGTGAAAGTAATTACTAGAGATACAAGCTTTATGTTGTTACCAGTTAGCCATAAATATACCAAAACTTCATTTGAAATGATGGTACAGGGAGGAACAGGTTTGGAACGAAGAAATGATATTACACCAATTATACATATTATGGTAGCCAATAACTTTTCAAGGTGTCAAAGTGCTTTTAAAAGAGAGGTGGTAATTGGTATAATTGATACTTTTGATATTTTGGATGCCAGCGGAAAACTGGATACCATTTTCTGTCAGGGGGAAACGGTTTACTTTAGAGATTCATTGAGGTATTGGTACACCGCGGGAACAGGAGTTTGTAGCAGACCAATTGATTATGCCGCAAATGAAAACCTTTCAAGGGTAGATGAACTTTTTGATAGATTCCATCCTGCTTTGGTAAATTATCCTTTTGATACCACTAAGAATGGGTTGGATTTAAAAAATTACACTATTCTACCAGGTCAAAATCAAGTTTGTCCAATTGATAGACAAGGGATTAATGGAGTTCATCCCGCAACGGGAGCACAAGTTACCTATTGTGTTAAGTTTAGAACCTACTTTTATGAGCGTTTGTATTGGGATTTTGAGTCTGATGGAGTTATAGACGCCATTGGTAATGGTGACCCTAGTATATTGGTCAGTCATAAATACCCTACTCCAGGGCGCTTTAAAGTATCTATGATTACGAGAGATACGGTTGGCTATTGGGATACTTGTTTCCGTTATGTGAATGTTATATTCCCTAATCCCAAAATTGGAGCTAAGAATATATACTTCTGTGGAGATGATTATCTTTTTCAAGATTCTTCTGATATGCTAGGAGCAGCAGGTTTAGATAGTATAATTGGCAGAAAATGGTGGTTTGGAGACTTTGGTTTTGCGCCACAAGCTTTCAGATCTATATTAAAAAATCCTATATATGACTATAGAAAATATGGTAGATATACCTTGAAGTTAGAAGTAACTACTGAACAGGGTTGTGTAGATTCTATAAGAAGAAATATATTTTTAAGTGGACCGCGACCTAAAATATTCCTTTTGGATGATACTCTGGGTTGTGTGCCTCATAAAGTAAGAATCGTAAGCGTTCCTGAACGAGAAGATTGGGCAAGCCCATCAGACACGCCTACTAAGTTAACTATCATAAGAACCAATGTTGTTGGTAATAATTTCCACAGAATAAAGTATTCAACAATAGATACGGTTGAATTTGTTTATGACCAACCAGGTACTTACTATATATTTGCCGAGGCTTTTGATGATGTAAATGGTAAAGGACTTTGTGGTATTGCAACTATGCCCGATACGGCTGATGGCTTTGAACCACCTATAAGAATAAAGACATTTGTTCCTTATAAGGTTGATTTCACGGTGCCGCGTGACACTGTTTGTGTTGGCGAGGTGTTTAAATTTACTAATAAGTCGGATAGAGATACAATTAATAGATTTAGATTAGATATTTACGATGGTGATTATGGCAAGAAGTTAGATACTTTATTGAAGACAGATTTCTTTGCAGATACTACTTGGCAGTATAGGTTTAATGATACGGGACGGTATAACTTTGTATTGAATTCAACCCGATTTGAATATGGTTTTGGACGTTGTGAGAATAGAGATACCATTACTATGGTTGCAGCCAAGTCTAAAGCAGACTTTACTTATACACAAGCCGGAGAAGTTTCATTTAGATTGCAAAATAAATCAGACTCGGTTATTTCTGATAAATATACTTGGAAAGTATATAAACCAGACGGTACTATGTTTGATGGATTCCCTAAAACGTTTGATGAAACAAGTCCTTTATATGACTTTATAGCTAAATTTGATGTGGACGTTTCTACTGATCTGAATGTGTGCATTATTGCAGATGTTGCAGGTACTGTTAGTTGTCCTGACTCTGTTTGTAAGATTATAAAAGTTATTTTACCAGATAGTAAAATAAACATACCAAATGCATTCTCTCCAAATGGTGATGGTATAAACGATAACTTTGTAATTGAAATTGCAAACTGGCGTAAGTATAACTTAACCATATGGAATCGTTGGGGTAATACTATATTTGAAAGTGATGATCCCGCAAAAACATGGAATGGTAAAACAAATAATGAAGGTGCTGATAATCCTCCTGGTACTTATTATTATATATTTACCTATCAGTTGAAAAATCAAACTGAAAAAACAATACGAGGTTCTATTTCATTAATTAAATAATAGTAGGTATATTTAAAAAAGCTGACTCAAAATAAATTGAGTCAGCTTTTTTATTTTAACAAAAATGTGATGCTAAGTTATTGGGAGAAGGAATATTTTTTAGATTACGATTATGTGATTATTGGATCTGGCATAGTAGGATTGTCATCTGCTGCTGAACTTATGGAGAATAACCCTTTAGCTAAAGTGTTAGTGCTTGAAAGGGGATTGTTTCCAAGCGGGGCGTCAACTAAGAATGCTGGATTTGCCTGCTTTGGAACTTTAACGGAGCTATTGCATGATGCGGCTGTAATGGGTACCGAAAACATGCTGAGTTTGGTAAAAAATAGAGTGTTGGGTTTAGCTATACTAAGGAAACGACTTGGTGACAGTGGTATTGATTATATGGAGTTGGGAGGGCATGAGCTAATTTTTAGTGATAGGGATTATAAGCTTGAAATGGATAATTTGAATATGCTTTTGCAATCTTTATTTACTGGTGACCCAGTTTTTTCTTTAAGGAACGATTTAATAGCAAAATTCGGTTTTAGTAATAAGCAGGTAAAACAGTTGATTTATAATCCTTTTGAAGGCCAAATAAATACTGGGAGAATGATGCAAAAATTAATTAATTATGTATCGAGTTTGGGGGTTAGGATTATAACTGGAGCAGATGTAAATGAACTATTTGATGTAGGAGAAGCTGGTGTTTGTGTGAAGGTAAAGTTAGATGAAACAAATAATGTACAGTTTACCTGTAAAAAGGCAATACTGGCCACCAATGCTTTTACAAAAAAGTTTTATCCTGCAAAGAATATTGTTCCTAGTAGAGGGCAAGTATTGGTAACAAAACCAATATCTAATTTAAGAATAAAAGGAACTTTTAACTTTGATGAGGGTTTTTATTATTTTAGAAACATTGGCAATAGGGTACTTTTAGGAGGCGGAAGGAATTTGGCATTTGATAAGGAAACCACCACCGATTTTGGGCTGAATAAAGAAATTCAGAGGCAGCTAATTTATTTACTTGAAACTATTATACTTCCCGGTATTGCATTTGAAATAGATCAGCAATGGTCTGGAATAATGGCTTTTGGGTCAGATAAGTTACCAATAGTTGAGTTAACATCAAGAAATATTGCCATTGGCGTTAGGCTAAATGGCATGGGCGTGGCATTAGGAAGTAAAATTGCCAAAGATTTAGTTGCGCTCATTGTTTAGTTTTTGAAACGTTTGCTTTTTGAGCCAAAGCGTCTAAGTATTCGCCTATTTTTACATCAAAAGAAAAAGTGAGCATTTGGTAGGAGTTGTTTGGGCTAATTACGTCTTGAAAGCTTATATTGTTTACTAAAGGATAGTTGAAACTAATATTTAAATCAAAGCCATTATAGAAACTAATACCGAGTCCAGTCGCAATCATATATTCATCAAAGCTGAAACTGGTTTTAGAGTCAACTATATTGTATAAAAGACCCGTTCCATAAGTAATTAAATGAATATCACTGATAATAGGTACTTTTGATTGTACTTTGTTTACCATTTTATGGCCACCAAATAAACGAGGTCTTTTTTCTCCTAGTTCAAATTGGCGCATTTTTTTAATATTTACTAGCTTTATTTTTAAGCCTATTTTTTCGGCTGCAAAACCAAAGCTTTTTAATGAGTCGGTACTTAAGTATTTAAAATCGTTTCCAATGGAAATGCTTTTGTTTAAACCAATTGAAAAGTAAAAATCAATCCAACTATCACTTTTGTTGGCATAACGATTGTAGATAGCTAGAATAATACTCTCTACATCAATATATATTCTGTTTTCGGCTGCATTTATAATGGTGTATTTCTCAATATTGTTTACCAAAGAATTGAAAGTTTTTATATTACTACTAGTACTGTAAAGTGCTCCAGCATTTTGAATAATTTTTAGTATTGACTCATAAGAGGAGGCTTTATCTAAATCATTTAGTTTAGTGAGAAGCTCTACAAAGTCTGAAAACGATCTTGATTTTTGATAAAGTAAAGCTGGATTGAAGATTTGTATTTGTTTGTATATATACCTTATATGGTCGTACATAATATACCTATATATGGTATCGAGCGAGGTATAAAAGTTTTTATCCATGTTGGCTATCAGCGCTACTTTAGTGAGCGTTTGGTAGGCATTGCGTGATACAAAAAATAAGTCATCATTGCTAAATAGTGTATAGTCAATATTAGCAGTATCTTTTTCAGTTAGTCTCGCTTTTAAAAGAAAAGTTTTTAACCTTTTGAATAAATCATTCGCTTGGTATGCTAAGGTATCAATGTTGTAATTATTGCTGAATTTAGGGTTAAAGGAAGATATAGTGTCTTGCAGTTTTAATAAGCGGATACAAGATCTTTCAAATGATTCTATTTTACTGTAGGGTTTATAAATAGTATCCAGTTCGGCTATAGAAAGTTCCTTCTTTGATATGTCATTAAGTAAAGTGTAGGTTTTTAGGAGTAAGGTAATTTCATTTTCTATTCTAACTCTAAGTTTGATAAGGGCCTTGCAAAAGGGCTCTCCGGCATGTGTATTTATATAGCTAATGTATTTGTTTTTATTGTGATAAAGCACATTATTAATTGATGCATCATTGGCAAAGAATCCAAGGGAATTAATTTGTTCTGATTTTAAAAGGATATCATATACCATATCAACTAGTATAAAGTTAAGCGAATAACTATTTTCAATTTCTTTTTTATTATTGGAATTATTAATAGGTTTCAAGTTGTCTAATAAATAGTTACTCGCACTAAATTTGGGCGCAATCTTGTTGTATTGATTGTAAAGATTGGTAATTAAATCGGGTTTGTTTTTTAGAATATTGGTATAAATGGTATCATTGTTCAAGGCACTTATCAAGGTTATCATTGTACTGGTGTCTAATATAGTATTGGCTTTGATAGTGGTGTTTTCAATATCAGCATAACTTAAGTTTTCAATTTTGGATAAACCATAATAAGTAATCGTATTATTCTTAATAGTGCTTAAATAGAGCTGCCATTTTTTTTGTTCAATGCTGCTAATTGCGGTATTGGTATCAGCTAGCATAAATACCTCTGCCAAATCACTGTTTCGCAACAATTTTCGCGATGCTTGCAAATAAAATTCAGCAAAGCCATAAGCCAAGGCTAAGTTTGCAGATGCTTCCATTAGTTTTCTTGATGCTACGGTTTTGTTTGTGGTGTTAAATAGTACATCAAAAGAGTTTTCGGCAAAGCTGTAAAATGCATAACTTCCTTTATCAACATTATTGAGCAATGTGCGTCTAGTAAATTCTTTTTTTAGTTCTTGTTGTTTATCAGTTATTATTTGTGTCAATAGTGCAACATCAATATCTCCTTTTTTTCCCATCACGCCATTAAGTCCAGCATAAAGTGTGGCAACTTGAGCGTAAGATTGAAAAGCGAACAACAATAGCAAAATGAGTATATTTTTTTTCATAGGAATACTGTCTTTGATTTAATTAGCAGAACTATACAGGTATTTAATGGAGTGTAATTAAGTAAAAGAATTAATTTAAAACAATAGTAAAATATGCATTTTAGGGTTAATGGACAAAATAGTTCCTGAAAATCCTCAAAGCCCTTGGTATTTGTGCTTTTGAGGCAAATGAAAGGTTATGAATAAAAGAGCAGCTTTTATAGTGGTAGCATCATTGCTAATAAAAAGGGGGGGGTCAATTGTATCCAGATGTTCCAGTTTACATGTTTAATTTCATCAGGAGGTTCTTATAAGAAGAAATTTAACCTAGTACTTATTCCATTATTCAGAAGAATGGTATTTAAGTTATTGTAATTGGCAAAACTGCTCCTAATGGTGACTAACATAAAAGCTAAAAGGACTTTTATGATTGCTTTGTTGGCAAAAAACAAACAAAGGTTTTTGAAGTCTGACATTAATTGAAAATATTGATTTGTTAACTTAACACGTTCAACAATAGTTGGATAAAGCTCCCGTAAGTGTCTTTTAAAGACTCCTATGAGTTGTTCTCATGGTCAAAGTAGCCTTTTATTTTGACGTTAGCGGAGAAGAAATTTAAAAACAATACAAGAAAAAACAAGAAAAGCAATGATTGTGTGCTTACCAAAAACTTACCAAAAGTAGTAACAGGGTAAAAATCACCATAACCAATGGAACTAGACGTTACAATACTAAAATAGATTGCATCAAACCAATGCGTAAAAGTTTTATTTAAGTAATTTCCAGTGGCGTAAATAACACTGTAACTAAAAATAATTTCAAAATAATTTAAGAATAACAATAACAATGATCTTTTATAAGAACTTGGTCTAGCGAGTGAGTCCGAAGCGAAAATGAGCGTGGGAACATATAAAATGGTTTCAAAAAGGAAATATAGCATAGTATATAAAGCCCAATGATTATTTTGCCATTGATTGATGAGAATAGCAATAGGAAAGAGTACCTTAAGTAATATGTAAAAGTCCATAAATAAATCTTGATACCGGGCTCCTTTTTTATATGTCAATGTTTTGATATAGATACCTAGAAAAAAGAGTTGGGAAGAAGCAAGAAACAAACGAATTATTTTTTCAATACCACTATCATCTTGGTGGTTATTGTTCCATATGGCATTGATGTTTCTTATTCTCCGAGTAAATGGATTGGTTATAACTTTCCCTTCTTTTGAATTTGGACCCAAAAATAATTTTTCAAGAATGTGTTTCATTATTGAACATACAGGTTAGTGAAACGTAAAATTATAGAACAAAGAAAGCAGATTTTTACTTTAAATACATCAATAAAAATATTGACCTTCAAAAGCCTTTACGTAATAAGCTAAATATATGCTTCTCCCTAGCTCAAATATTTTGTGAGTGAATATATAAGGCAGCTTATAGCTGTAATCAGTTACAAGACGTTTACTAAGCAATAATAAACTATCATACCAAATACTTATAATTTAGTTCACGTTAAGTAATTTGTTTATATAGTAATAAGCGCATTTTTACTTCGGAAAACAAAATAACAAAGAATGCCTAACTACTAGCTAGGCATTTTTTGTTATTACAGTTTTAATTATAATACTGAATTAACTTCTTGGTATGGCAATCCAAAGGCATCAGAAACACCTTTATATACTACTTTGCCATCAACAACATTTAAGCCCAAGCGCAATTCTTCATTGTCAATACAGGCTTGTTTCCAACCTTTGTTAGCTAATTGTAGTGCATAAGGTAAAGTGGCATTCGTTAAAGCTAAAGTAGAAGTATAAGGAACAGCTCCTGGCATATTAGCAACACAATAATGAATAATACCATCAATTTCATAAGTTGGGTTTTCGTGAGTGGTAGGCTTACAAGTCTCAATACATCCACCTTGGTCAACTGCAACATCTACTAATACAGTACCTGGACGCATTTCCTTTAACATATCGCGTGTAATTAGATGAGGTGCTTTAGCACCAGGAATTAACACAGCACCTACTATTAAGTCGGCAGTTTTTATTGCTTCGCGAATATTGTACTCATTACTAAAAACGGTTTTTACGTTGGCAGGCAAAATATCATCTAATTCACGTAAACGTGGAATAGAAATATCCATAATAGTAACATCTGCAGCCATACCCGCAGCCATTTTAGCCGCCTGCGTACCTACAATACCACCACCTAAAACCAAAACTTGGGCAGGTTTAACACCTGGAACGCCTCCTAGTAAAATACCACGACCTCCCATTGGTTTTTCTAAATATTTGGCTCCTTCTTGAATACTCATTCTACCAGCAACCTCACTCATTGGAACAAGCAAAGGAAGAGAGCGGTCTTTTTTCTCTACAGTTTCATAAGCCAAGCAAATAGCCTTGCGTTCAATCATTGCGTGTGTTAGTGGTTCATAACTGGCAAAATGGAAATAGGTAAATAATAGTTGACCTTCTTTTATCAAAGGATATTCTTGCTCAATAGGCTCTTTCACCTTTATTATCATCTCAGCTTTAGCATATACATCACCAATAGTGGCTGAAATAGTTGCTCCAGCACGATTATACTCATCATCAGAAAAACCACTACCATTGCCAGCCGTAGCTTGTACATATACTAAATGGCCTGCTTTTACAAAAGCACTAACGCCTGCTGGGGTTAAACCAACACGGTTTTCGTTGTTTTTAATTTCCTTAGGAACTCCTATTATCATAAGTTTATTATTTAGATTATTTTTAAGTGGGCGCAAATTAGGTGTTAATTTTAGCAAAACAAATACAAGTGTAGTGCCATTTGAAACACATTAGGCATGTAGGCCTCAAGCTGCTTATTATCAGTATATTGTATGCGAGGCAATAAAAACAGAACTCACAAGTAATATGCAATTCAAAGCATAAAAAAATTTGTAATTTACACGGAGAACAATGAGCAGAGCATTTTAAGAGTCCTATTACACTCGAATTTTGTTAAATTCTTTCAATATTATATATAAGTAAAAGATACTATTGTGTTTTTGCAAGAAATTAAACTCTTCTTTCAATATTTTAGTAGTGGTTTAGTATATTTTTAGCAGTGCAATTCTGGGGCCTTTACACTCTTTTACACTGACAGTAGGCTAATTTTCTTTTAGTACTTTATTACACAAAGGATTTAGAATTTATACATGCAGAAATTTTAAAAAAAACACCTCAAAAAGTGTTTAATTTTTTGAGGTATTTAAAAAGTGTTTAATTTTTGTCGGGGTGGCAGGATTCGAACCTACGACCTCCACATCCCAAATGTGGCGCGATACCAGGCTACGCTACACCCCGTACAATTTTTTCAAAAGTGCTAAATTTTTGAACTAAGTATTGTGTTACTCGCCCTTTAAAATTAATGCGGTGAGAGAGAGATTCGAACTCTCGATACACTTTGACGCGTATGTCGGTTTAGCAAACCGGTGGTTTCAGCCGCTCACCCATCTCACCAGTTGCACTTTTTAAAGGGAGTGCAAATGTAGCATTACCAATGAAAACTCAAAACTTTTAGTGCATTTTCTGTTAAATATTTTTTTTGAGAACGTTTTGGCAATGCTCTGTGAATATAAAAACACTTTGAATATTAGCATATTAAAGTAAGAGCCGTGTAAAATTTAATTTTATCCTATAAAGCATATAATAAGCACTAAAAATGTTCGTTAATTAGCAGAAAATATTTTTGTCATGGCAAAAGAAAAACCAGTACACTATAAATTTCGCGATTTAAAAATCTTCGGTAGCACCGAATGGTTAGCCAATAACGAAAAAAAATACCGTCAGGTTTACGACCTGTCTGAGTGCACCTTTATTTACTGCGAATTGTCTTTTTTTAATAAGCTTTTTGATGAGAAGGACTGGGATGTAAAAATAAGTCTGAAATGTGTAAACCAAGATGATGGTGCAGAAGTATGCACTTTGACTGCCGAACGCGAAATAAAGAAAGATGAAAATATAGTTTTTGTAAGAGAAGGTTGGGGGGTAAAAACACCAGGCACTTATTGGAAAAAAGGTAATTACCGTTGGGAAGCCTGGATTGACGGTATTTTTATTGGCGAATAATTGTTTTATATCGTAGATGTTGGTATAGTTAGCGAAATAGTAAATCCCTATTTTAATATAAAAACCAGTAAATTATACGAAGCAAGCGATGGCAATATGCCTCGCAACGACCGTAAATACTTAAGTTCTTTTGATACCAAAGAAACACGTTATGTTTGGCTTGAATTAGTAGCTGAAAACTTAGTAGCAAGCGAACAACCCTGGCCTTGCGAAATGAAGTTTAACTTTAAAACACATTCTGGTCAGTTAAAAGGCTCTATAGAAAAATTGTTTTTTATAATTGGAAGCGATGCAGAGTTTGAGTGCAGCATTGGCTGGGGAAGTGAGCTAAAAGGTACATGGGGATTTGATACCTATAGTATAGAAATCATTTTTATGGATCAACTCATTGCTGTTATTCCATTTGATGTAGGTAATGAATTTATAACAGAAGCAAAGCCCAAGGAAGTAAAAGCAAAAATAAAGGTAATAGATAAAGTAAAACCTGTTGAACCTGCCATTGAAAATATAGAAAACATAATGGTGGAGCTAGACAATTTAATTGGACTTGGTTCTATCAAAGGCAAAGTAAAAGAATACACTACGTATCTAAATTTTTTGAAGATTAGAAAAGAAAAAGGGTTTGAAGATTTAGAAAAAATAAACCTACATGCTGTTTTTACTGGAAATCCAGGTACTGGGAAAACAACCGTGGCAAAAATGTTAGGTAAAATATACCAGCAACTAGGTTTACTAAGCAAGGGTCATGTTGTAGAGGCTGACAGGAGTGATTTGGTAGCGGAATATATTGGGCAAACAGCTCCCAAGACCAAAGAGATAATTAAAAAAGCAAAAGGTGGTATTTTATTTATTGATGAAGCGTATGCGCTAGCACGCAAAAATGACGACAGCAAAGATTTTGGTAAAGAAGCCATTGAAATATTGCTGAAGGAAATGAGTGATGGTGATGGTGATTTAGCCATTATAGCGGCAGGATATCCTGAAGAAATGTCTAATTTTTTAGAGAGCAATCCAGGTATGAGAAGCCGTTTTCAAATGTTTTATGAATTTCCCGATTATGCACCTAAAGAATTGTTGAGCATTGCTGAATATTCATCTCATAAAAGAGGTATTAAGTTTAATGATGCATCAAGAGAGTTGATTTATAAAAAACTAGTTGACGGCTACCGCGATAGAGACCGCATGTTTGGTAATGCTAGATATGTAAACAGTTTGATTGACGAATGTAAAATGAATATGGGCTTGCGTTTAATGCAATCTCCTAATCCTTACGAATTAAGCAACGATGTGTTAAGTACCATTGAAACTGTTGATATAGAAAAGGTATTTGGCATAGAACAAAAATCAATCACCGATATTCCAATTGATGAAGAGCTTCTGGTAGCTTCATTAGGTGCATTACACGGGTTAATTGGCTTGGATTCTGTTAAGAAAGAAATAGACGAATTGGTAAAACTAGTTCGTTTTTATAGAGAAATTGGGAAGGATGTACGCCAGTCTTTTTCTCTTCATACCGTATTTACAGGTAATCCAGGCACTGGAAAAACAACTGTAGCCCGCATATTAGCGCAGATTTACAAAGCATTGGGCATATTAGAAAGGGGCAATTTGGTAGAGTGTGATAGACAAGATTTGGTAGGAGGCTTTGTAGGACAAACAGCTATTAAAACCAACGATGTGTTGACCAAAGCAATGGGCGGTGTGCTTTTTGTTGATGAAGCTTATGCACTTAGTGAAGGAGGGGAGAATGATTTTGGAAAAGAAGCAGTGGAAACTATTCTGAAAAGAATGGAAGACAATAGAGGTGATTTTATAGTTATAGTAGCTGGTTATACTGACAATATGAAGCGTTTCTTAGAAAGCAATCCGGGTTTAAGTAGTCGCTTTGATAGGGAATTGACTTTTGAAGATTATGATGCAACTCAATTACATGAAATTGCTTTGAAAATGCTTGCTAATAATGGTATTAAAGCCAATGAAAAAGCATCGTTGCATATTAAGGATTACGCAGAATTTTTGTATAAAACACGCAATAAGTTTTTTGGCAATGCACGCAGTATGAGAAAAGTAGTAGAAGAAGCCATTAAGAACCAACATTTGCGTTTGGCTAAAATAGAAACTGCGGGTCGCAGTAAGGAAATGATTTATGAATTGGTGTATGAAGATGTTGCCGAGTTTATAATTGACCCTACTAATGCAACAGCTGATAAACGAACTATTGGCTTTAAATAAAAAAAGCAGTCATAAGAAACTTTAATGTGTTTTCTTATGGCTGTTTAAAAGGTATTTTCACCCTTGTTTTGTCCCAATGGATTACCAAATGGGCAACTCCTAAGCTATCCTTATTTTCAAACGATAAAAGCAATTGCTCTTGCAAAGGTGCTTCATTATCCGCAACAACTTCTGTTTCTAGCACATCAGTCTTGTGATCTGCTTCAGTAGCGCCCCATCTATCCCATTCAGTATTAAA
>JANMIV010000413.1:0-2748 GCA_031375995.1 Bacteroidota bacterium | reverse complement strand
ATTTAAGAAAAATGGTATTAAATACATTGATTATAAAGATGCTAACTTTTTGTTGAAGTTTGTAAATGACCAAGGTAAAATTTTACCTCGTAGATTAACGGGTACTTCTTTAAAGTTTCAACGTAAAATATCTCAAGCTGTAAAACGCGCTAGACACATTGCTGTGCTACCTTTTACGGGAGATATGATTAAATAATTTAATTGAGGAGAAAAAAAAGCAATGAAAATTATTTTAAAAGAAAATATGAAGCACCTTGGAAAGCAAGGTGAAGTTGTTCAGGTAAAAGATGGTTATGCAAATAACTACCTGTTTCCTAAGGGAATGGCTATAATGGCTACTTCTGGTAACCTAAAAATGATGGAAGAAAATAACCGTCAAGGTGCTATGAAGCGCGAAAAAATGAAGGCAGATGCTTTAAGCACCAGCGAAAGTATGAAGGATATGACTATTTCTATTGCTACTAAAGCAGGTGCAAATGGTAAAATATTCGGTTCTATTACGCCTCTTCAAGTTGCACAAGCCTTAAAAGTAAAAGGTTACGATATTGATAGACGTAAGATTGAGATTGATGATGTAAAAGTATTGGGTTCTTATGAAGCCATTGTAAATTTGCACCGCGAAGTTTCAGTTACCATTAAAATTGAAGTAGTTTCAGAATAATATAATAAATCCTTGTATTTAGGTACAAGGATTTATTAAACTTGGTCTCTTAGCTCAGCTGGATAGAGCAACGGTTTTCTAAACCGTAGGTCGAAGGTTCGAGTCCTTCAGGGACTACTAAAAGAAAAGAGTTGGCTGGAGTCAACTCTTTTTTTATTAAGGTGCAACGGTTTTTAAATCAGTTAGCTAACTGACGAAGGTTCGTGTCCGTTAGCTAACGGACTACTTAAAGGTTCTAGTCCGTTTGCAAACGGACTGCTAAATAAAGAGAGTTGGCGGGAGTCAACTCTTTTTTCGTTAAGGTGCAATGGTTTTCAAATCAGTTAGCTAACTGACGAAGGTTCAAGTCCGTTAGCCAACTGACTATTTAAGGTTAGAGTCCGTTAGTAAACGGACTAATAAATGAAAAGAGTTGGCGAGAGTTAACTCTTTTTTTGTTAAGTTAATGGCAGTTTTCAAAATTGGTTTTGGTTAGAACAGAAAAGGTTCTACTAAATAAAAGAGAGTTGGCAAGAGTCAACTCTTTTTATTGTGCTTTAATGGCGGTTTTTAGTTTCAGTTACTACAAACTTTGAAGCATGCTTATAAGTTCTGGTTGTGGATGGCAATCACTTTTGTCGTTGCGGTAGCTTACATGTGTATAAATTCCTTTATTGCCTATTAATGCATTTTGCGATACATCCCACATATCCGCCTGATAAGTTTTTGGTATTTGGTATTTTGTGGTAAGATACAACAAGAGTTCTTTTAAAGCATTTATTTGCTGCGGTGTATATTTATGAAAATATTTTGATCCACGGAAAGCTTTTGCATAAGTAACAACCGAAGCATCTGCTATTTGAGTTTTGTAAATGGTGCGGTATTTTTTATCCGCATCAAGAGTGAGTAATCCATAATTACATAGTTCTATGCCAATAGATTGTTTGTTGAGCGTATCGTTATAGTTAGCAGGTAATGGTTTTTTCCATTGCTTAAACAAGCCCTGCAAATACGCTAGTTTTAGCCCTAAATGTTGCGCCCGATTACCTTCTGGGAAGGCCGCATAAATAGTACCATCACCGCTTATTACAAATTCTGTTCCCACATCTTCTGGTGTGGTGGCCCATTGCGTTATTACATTTACCGCATTACTGCCCGATACGGTGTGGTGAATAATAATCTGACTTTTTTGAGTAATTTCATTTTTGTACTCGCTCACAGGCAAGTATTGCTTATTAATTTGTAGCATATAATTGATAATAAATTAAGTAAAAACAGACTATCAATAATAGAAATAAATTAAATAGATACCATAAATATTTTTTTATTTATGGTTATTTTATTGTTTTTAGCTTTTAATTGTTTATTGGTATTTTGCAAGTATTTGTAAATAAATACATTTCTTAAACTGGGTAAAAAAGGGAGAGGAGTTGATAAAACACATTGTTATATATTTGTGGTGAAATAACGATAATCCCTTTATAAAATTAGCATTTTAGTAATTTCGGAAAACTTGTAGCGAAATATAACAGCGTGTAAAAGAAATCATATCAAGACTCAATTTATTTAAAAAGATGAAAAAAGATGAGAAAGAAAATGCAGTGCAAGGTTTGATCATTTTTCTTTTTGGGCTTTTGGTAGTAATTATTATCAATGCTTTTATAATAAAATTTGATTATAGGAAGAATGGTAAATACGGTATTGCCGAAATTTATGATTTTCATGTTTTGGCGAACTCTAGTCATTCTGTTTGTTATAAATTTTTAGCTAACAATCAGCAACATAGCAGTTGTGAATTTGAGGTTGTTTCAAATAGTAAGTTAAGATTGATGCTTATTGGAAAAAAATTCCCAGTTATTTATAACCCTGAGGAGCCTGAAGAATCAGTAATATTAATTACAAAGTACGATTTTGAACATTACAATTTAGATTATCCTGACAGTTTAAAATGGGTTGAAGACTATCGTTAGTTAGTGTGATAAATTCTATATTGGAAAATTTAATCACAAATTAGCTGATGCAGCTTCAAAAGCAATAGTAAGCTAAACTACTAATTTATTGAAAAAATAAGAAACATACTAAGACTCAATTATGAAAAAAATATTTCT
>JANMIV010000349.1:0-15945 GCA_031375995.1 Bacteroidota bacterium | reverse complement strand
TAATAATTTTTTTTATTTTTAATATTTTTATTATCAATAAAAATTTTGCTAATAAAACTTTTGGAAATCCACCAGTTGCTCAAGAAATTGACCTGACGGTCACTATTCCCAGTGCGGGTGATGGACGCTTTAGTGTTTGTGATGGCGAACGAAAAGTAAAAGTAAAAGTCCAAAATATTTTTAACGATACACTTACAAATGTTAAAGTGAGGTTGAATATCAGTGGATTGAATGGTATTGCTTTTACAGGCACAGTCAATCGTTTGGCAGGCTCTGTTGCGACCAATACGGTTGCTGTGGATAATGCAAGTACTGTTACCATGAAACTATCCAACCTGATTCCTGGCGAATGGATAGAATTTGAGGTTGGTTTGCAAGCACTTTGCGCTGCAAATGCTTTGGCAACTTCACTTACACCTTCCAATTTCAATATAATAGCTACTTTTATTGGAGGCGATGGTTCAGATACCGAAAATTCGGGTAACTTTGAAATCGTAAAACCAGCTTTGTCTATTACTTCTGCAGTTAATAATGCCAACGGAACTAATGTTTTAGATGTAGCATTTCAGAGTATAGATACTATGAAAACAACCGTCGTAAATGCTGGCGATGGCAATTTGTCAAATTATTACTACTGGGTAGAAGATCATCCAAATTTAGATATTTTAGGCTTGAAAATAGGCAATATCACGCTTCCTGTTTTTCAAAAAGTAGGTAATATTTCTTATTTTAAAATTATGGCTGCCGAAATTGCTATGGCAATTCCTGGGCCTACGACCAATCTTTTGACCGATTTTCAGTTCAATGAGCAAATGATTTTCAAAGAAATTTGGTACACCAAAGCCTGCACTGCGCCTCCTGCGGATACCCGTCGTGGTGTGTATTACGGTTGTGGAGCAGCTTTTACAGACCGTTGTGAAGAAAGCATACGGACGGCAGGCGTTTCGTTTGCCAACCGTTTTCCTAACCTCATGTCGGCAGTTTATAATCTTGGAAATCCTACGCCAGCTTGTTATTTAGACGCTAATATTACGCAAGCTACCATGCTTTTTAATAAAGGAAATGCTGCTGCTACGACCATTTGCTTTGGAATTCAGACAGGTTTAGCGGGCGGAAGTCCACAAAAATTAGACCTCACTAAGGTTTTTTATAAAATAAAATCAAGCGGAAATTGGATAAATATCAGCCCAACAACAACTAATCCGTACTTTCCAAGTGCAACGTCAGCCTGTCACAGTTCTTTTATTTCTGGTGCAGAATATTGTTTAGGAAACGTCATTTTAGCAGCAGGCGACACGATGTTTGTCAAATATGACATTGACATCAATAGCGGCTGTTCGCCATGTAGTATGACGCATCTTTACACTTCGTATTTTGGATATAACAAACATTCTTATCAAGACGCTTGCAAGGTCAATGATTATATGTTTAATGAAACAAAACAAGGCGATTTTAATGCAAATATGGCAAATATAGCCGAAGGTCCTTTGAATATTACGAATGGAGAAAAACGTCAATTCAAATACGCATTGACGAATTTCAGCAATACTTGGATTTACAATGGTGCGCCAAATCCGAATTTTCCCAACGCACGTACTCGCTTTGTTTATCGCTTTGAAAAAGGCTTAGATTGGGCTGGTGCAAACGGCGATGTAAATACGCCAGATTTTATGTGGCGTGATAACGCTGGCAATGTCTGGAAACCTAATTTGGTAAAATATTTTGATACCAATGGTGCAGTGGATAGTTTAGTGGTCGAATTTAATGGTGCGCCGCCTGCAGGATTTAATCCTACCAATGATAGTTATTTTTGTTTAAATTTTAAAGGAGATTGTGCAGAAACAGGGCCAGCTTGTTCGCAAGGTGGTCAGCCAACCATTTTTGAAGACATTTATTTCACTCCTGATAAGCTCAATTGTATTGACCCTCTGATGAAAACGGGGCAAAAAGTGACTTGTACTGTTCCTTTAAATATTGATTTGCGTTGTCCAAGTTGTAGTCCTTGTGCAGGTATTTCTACACGTCTTTTTGAGGTTCGAAGAAGCAATTTCGGTACAGGCGATACTAATAATAATTTACAACATGCTGCTGGCGAAAATATAGATTTATCAAAAGTTTATAATTTCCGTGCTTTGCCAGGCGATACTTTGCGCTTGCGTTATGGCGGTCTTGTAAGTACCAATGCAAGCAATTTACAATTTGAAAACGCTTACATAGATGCCTTATTTCCAGCAGGTTACAATCCAATTTCGCCTTTGGGAGCGAAGTTGCGTATCTACCGTGGTGCTACGACTTATAGCGCAAACATTGTTCCGCAGAGTATCAAAAATCTTAATACGGTTTCTACCGATGTAAGTCCACAATACCTACGAAGCCTTGGAAATACAGGTATTCCAGCTGGTTTCAATTATATGCAAGGTGATTCGATTTATGTAGAAACGTATTTTAAAACAGCAAAAGACCCTGGGCCAGATGTTACTCAAATCGAGATAATCGACCAGTCTTTTTTAGCACATACGACTTATCCTGCGGCAGGAGCGAGCCGTTTTTCTTGCTACAATACACGTGACCGTATTTCTATCATTGGTTATCAATTGGAGCATTGGAATCCTGGCATCGAGGCAGGTGGCTGCAATCCTTGGAGTTTATTTATTGGAAAATGGTCGAGAGCGAGAATAGGCTCTTCGAGTGTAGATTATTTTCCTTACGAATTTAGAGAAAATCCTAAGCATTTAGTAAAATGGAAAGGCGTAAAACCGTCTTCTTTCAAATATGCGCAAAGCGTTTATTTTGAATTAAAATCCAAGTATGACATTTTAGTTTTTTCAGAAGAAGTAGCTTATTCCTCTCCGTATATTACCATCGTAGGCGATAGTTTGTGTTTTGATGTAAAGAGCTATATGAGAGCAAAAAATCTCAATTACCAAGATGAAGGGAACGTTATTGGTATTGCACCTCGCTTGTTGCCTACTTGCAATTCGCCAGCAGGTGTTGATTATAAAAGTCAAATTTCGTACAAATTAGATTACGAAACAGATGCCAATATTTTTGGTTACAGCACGCAAACATTTAGTTTGCCGCACGATGATAAATTTATTTATACAGGCGGAGCAAAATTAAATTTTACAACAGATGTTCAAACTCAGATTTTACTCAAAGAAACCACTTGTGTCAGCGTTAGTGTAACCAATCCTACAACAAATCCAGCTGATTTTTCTTACTTCAAAGCGATTTCGCCAAGTGGAGGCATTATTGTAAAAAGTGTAAAAGAAATTTCGACAGGAACTGTGATTACGTCCAATTTAGGTATTTATCAAATAGGAACAGTAGGGTCTGGTGTGACTAAAAAATATGAGATTTGTTTAGAAAGTAATACTTGTGGACGAGATAGTTTGGTATTTGAAAGCGGTTGGAGCTGTGAGGCTTATCCACCGACGGTCGAAGAAGCAAATTGTCGTCAAAAAAGTACGATTTATTTGTTGCCAGAAACTGCCGAGTTAGGTATGATTATCAAAACGCCGACTTCGCCAACTACCGTAAATCTTTGCGATGAAGTGGAATATATTGTACAACTGTCAAGTACAAAATTGGGTTATCTAAACAATCTAAATATGTTACTCAATTTGCCAAAAGAGATAACTATGGTTGCAGGTTCGTTTGATTATGCCTATCCTGTAACGAGTATTTCAAACTACGCTTCTAATACATGGAAAGATGCTGCTGACCCTACAAAAGTTTATGGCAATACGTATAAAATCAATGTTTCTGCACAAGATCCAATCTTAGCAAGTGACGGAATGGTCGGTGTAACAGATTTGACAAAAAACTATATGTTGGTTCGTTTTAAAGTAAAAACAGGTTGCGGTTTTGTGTCAGGAAGCCGTATTGGTATTACTTCTTATGCGTATAATCCTTGTGGAAAAATATCAAATTACCGTTATTCGCCAGCACCAGCAATAAGGATAAATGGTTTAGCACCTACTTTCAAATCAAAAATAATCATTGCACCATTTACAATAAATCCTTGTAACAATGAGCAAAAAACTATTAATGTAGCGTTCAACGTTTTAGCAGGAAGTACGATTACGACAGTCGCAAATGATAGTGTTCGTGTAGAATTACCGCTTGGTTTAGCTTACAAAGCCAATACAAGTATGAATGTGAGTAATTTTCCAATTGGAGAACCTCGTATTGAGATGGTAGGAGGTCAGCAAAATTTATATTGGGCTGCCCCAGCAGGCTTACCAACGAATCCAGCCGTTACCAGCAACACTAATTTTAAGTTTGATGTAGTTGGTGTAAATAGTATTGATTTGGAATGTCGTACTTATGAACTGAAAGCGGAAGCCTTTCGTAATCAGTCTATTGTATGTAGTACAACGAGCATGCCATGTAATGTCCGTAACTCATCAAGCGTAACCGTTCAGAATGTTACTGTCAAAAAACCTGATATAAAATTCTCTAATTTTACCGCTACTTCCACTGCATTACCACCCAATCAAGAGCAAGTAGATTATAGTTTTACCCTTACTAACGATGGCGAAGCTGTGCCAGCAGGAACAACTACCAGTATCAATGTATATGCAGATAACGGCAATGGTGATTATGATGCAGGCGATATGTTATTGTTCACAAAAACAACCACTACTGCAATTGCAGCAGGAGGACAAACTATTGTAAGTGGCTCAAATACAGTTACTTCTGGAAAAACTTGTCGTTTATTAGCCGTATTATCTTCAACTGTTTGTAACTGCCAAGGCAATCAAAAATCTTTAATCGTAACACCCGATTTGAAATTTAATACACCAAAAGACGTAACAGTTTGTTCTGGTGGCGTAAAATCTATCGGACCAAATCCAATGTCTGGTATCACTTATCAATGGTCAAGTTTTGGCGGCTCAAACACCAATGCGTTAAGCTCAACAACAACTTCGCCAGTGAATTTTTCTTGGATAAATGCTACTAAAAATCCTTTGGAAATGCGTTATTTTTTCAAAGCGATTCGCAATGCAGGAGAATGTTACGCTATTGACACAGTCAAAATTGTAGTAACGCCAGCCGTTTATGACAGCACTTTATTTACAGCTTGTTTAAATTCGCCTTTCCAATTGGCAGGACCAACAGGTATGACCAATTATCAGTGGACACCAGCAACCAATTTGTCCACTACCAATGTTCCTAATCCGAGCGTTACAGTAATAGCGAGTTCTATAAAATATAAATTAACTTATACTACGCCAGATATGTGTAGCGGTGTATATATCGCTAATATTCAAGCAATTGCGTGTTCAACTACGGAATTAGGCGATACTGTTTTTTACGATAAAAACTATAATGGCATACAAGAGCCAGGCGAAAATGGTATTGCAAACGTTACCGTTCAGCTATTTAAAGCAAACGATTTGAATACGCCAATTATGGTTACGATGACCAATGCCAATGGTCGTTTTATTTTTGGAAATTTACCACAAGGCGAATATGTTGTAAAATTTATCCCGCCAAGCAACGCTATTTTAACCAAACAAGACCAAGGCGCAAGCGATGCAAAAGACAGCGACGCCAATCCAATAACGGGTTATTCGCAGTCCGTTTTTGTCGCTCCTGGCAATTCTAATTATACGCTTGATGCAGGTATTGTATATCCTGATTGGGGCGATGCGCCAAACTCTTACAAAACCGACCAAGCCAGCGATGGACCAAGACATTTGATGATACCTAACCTCAAATTAGGTACAAATATAGATACAGAAACCAATGGCATACCAGCTACAACTGGTAGCCCAGCAACAGGAGATGATACAGCATCTTCTCCTGACGATGAAGACGCTATTGCTTCATTTCCAGCTATTTCTATTCATAAAATTGGACAAACAATTACTGTAAATGTAAAAGCAACCAATAATACAGGTGCGGCTGCACAAATGATTACTTGGATTGATTTTGATAGAAATGGTATTTTTGATGCAAGCGAAGGCGTTTTGACAAATGTACCAAATGGAAGTAATGATGTAAGTTTTCCAGTAACATTTACTGTCCCTAATACTATCGATGCAGGAGTTACGTATGCTCGTGTACGCTTGGCGAATAGCGGACTTTCTACCGCAAATACAGGCGGATTAGTCGCAAGTGGCGAGATAGAAGATTATAATTTGATGATTGATTGTGAAATGTTGAGCAATCCAAATTTTTCTTTTTTAAATCTTTGTAGTGGAAGTACCATTCCTTCATTGACAGCCAGCACCAATTCTACAAGAACAAACGGCGTGTCTTTTGTTTATTTCACAACACCACAAAGTGGAAATGCTGTTTATTCGGGCGGAACACCTCTGGGAACAGTTACGCCAACAGCAGGAACTGCCACTTTGAGTAATGTTACTTTGCCAGTAAATAACGGAACACAACCGATTGAGTATTATTTATATGCTATTTTAAATCCAAGTTCAGCAAGTTGCAAACCTTCTGTACAATACCGTGTGAAGGTCAATCCTTTGCCAATAGCGAGTATTTTAAATCCAATGCCAATAATTTGTGATAGTACAGTAGTGAATTTGGAAGCATCGGGTGGAGATAATTATATTTGGAGTTCGGGCGATAATACAGCTGCAATCACATTAGAACCACACGCAACAACAATTTATACGGTTACAATTACAGATGCAAATGGTTGTACAGATACAGAACAAACGACCGTTACTGTAAACCCTTTGCCAATAGTCACAAGCGGCTTAACGACAACGGTTTGTAGCGATATTGCAGCAGGTTTAAATTTGACTGTGACAGGTACAAGTCCAGCTGCCGCAAGTTATGATATTACGAATTTGACCATTCCGACCAATTTAACAGCCAGTGCAGGTGCGCCAGCTGTAGCCAATGCACAAGCCGCTAATGTCATTGCCAACGATGCTTATACGAATAAAACATTAGGTAATTTGACCGTAAATTATATTGTACAAGCAACATCAACTGCGGGTTGTGTTGGTCCAAAAATAAGCGCAAGTGTTATTGTAAAACCAGAACCAGTATTAGCAACAACTTTAAATAAAACGGTTTGTAGTGATATTGCGTCAGCAATTACTTTAAATACTGCTGTAACAAGTATTGCCGCAACAGGGTACGATATTGTGAGTATTACAAACAATGGTTTAGTTGCAAGTGCAGGAAATCCAGTAGTAGCAAATAATCAAGCAGCTAATATTTTGTCAGATGATGCTTGGACAAATAAAACAGCAAATAATGTAAATATTATTTATGGTGTAAGAGCTATCGGGACTAATGCTTGTATTGGGGATAATACAAATATAACTTTGACTGTTCAGCCAGAACCTAATTTGGCTACTAATTTGAATAAAACAGTTTGTAGCGATGCGCCTTCGGGCATTACTTTGGTAAAAGCAGCTGTTAGTGCAAATATTGCTTCTTATAATATCACGGCTATCAATATGAATGGTTTGACTGCCGTAGCTGGAAGCCCAGCCGTAGCGAATGGCGTAACAGCAAGTAATATTGCTGACGATGCTTATTTGAACAACACCGCAGCCGCAGCAAATGTAATATATACGATAGTGCCAGTAAGTGCCAATGGATGTTTGGGCGACCCTGTCAATATAACTTTGACGATAAATCCAAAACCAATTTTGGCTACTAATTTAGATAAAATGATTTGTAGTGATGTTGCTTCGGGAATTACTTTGGCAACAGCGTCAGGAAGTGCTGCCGCTACAACTTACAATATTACAGCTATCAATATGAATGGTTTGACTGCAAGTGCAGGAAGTCCATCAATTGGAACAGGATTATCCGCAAGTGTTATTTCTGATGATGCTTTTACTAATAAAACGGCAAATGATGTTACGGTAGTTTATACGGTTCGTCCAGTGAGTACCAACGGTTGTGTAGGCGATGCCATAAATGTAAATTTAGTCGTAAAACCAGAACCCGTTTTAGTAAGTGGTTTGGATAAAACGGTTTGTAGTAAAACAGCATCAACAATCACTCTAAATACAGCCGCAACAAGCAGCGCAGCGGCAAATTATAACATTACAGCTATCAATATGAATGGCTTAACGGCTTTTGCAGGTGCGCCAGCAACAGGTAATAATTTAGCTGCAAACACCATCGCTGATGATGCTTATACCAATACAACGACAGCTGCAAAAACTGTAATTTATACCATAGTAGCCAACGGAACAAACGGCTGTTTGGGAGATGCTACAAATATAAATTTAACCGTAAATCCTGAACCAACTGGTACAGCTCAAAATCTAAACGGTTGTAGCGGTGTAGAATTTAATCTAAATCCTCAAAATTATATAAGTAACAGTGTAACAAGCACTTATAGTTGGAAAGCGATAACTGTACAGAATTTTATTCAAGGCGTTTCGGTAGGAGATGTTGGTACAGGAAATATTATTTACACCTTAGACAACTTGGTTACTGTTCCGCAAGCGGCAACATTTAGCGTCACGCCAACCAGTATAAATGGTTGTGTTGGGATACCATTTAATGTAAAAGTAACCATCTATGGTGTTCCTTCTGCATCGGCTTCGCCAAATGGCGCACTTGATATTTGTACAGGAACAAGCCGTGTTGTGAGTGGTTCAGCTTTTGGCTCAAATACGCCGTTTACACATTCTTGGACTATCGTAAATCAAACCAATGCAACAGGCAAACTCAACGGAACAAATGGTCCGGTTGCTGTTCAATCGCCAACATTTGTAGGCACTTTAAATTTAGGTCAAACTACGGGAACAATCACGCTTCGCTATACTGCAACCGATAGTAAAGGTTGTAAAGCTACCGACGAAATCACTTTTAATATTGGTGCAACAGCTCCTAAAAAAATCGTGACAGGCGCAATTTCGCCTTGTGCAGGAAGTATTCAAACTTATGCTATCCCAGCCACAGCTGGCAATATGTACAACTGGCAAGTCCTCACAGGCGGAACAGTCACAGGCGCAAGCAATAGCAATACTGTAACGGTAGAATGGAATAATGTCGCTGGTGGACCTCACGTAGTTTGCGTGAAAGAAACAGATGCAAACGGTTGTACACAACGTGATTCTGCACTCATTACTATCAAAGCACAACCAAGCGTAACCGCTTCTGCATCAACGGTTTGTGTTGGTAAAACGCTTAACTTGACGGCAAATTCGAGTGGAGGACAAACGCCTTACACTTACTTATGGTCTGGTTCAAATGCTTACAGTAGCACAACTCAAAATCCAACTATTTCAAACGTAACTGCCTCAAATGCAGGAGCTTATACAGTAACTATTACAGACGCAAACGGCTGTACAAATACGAGCAGTACCAACGTTAGCATTTTACCTTTACCCATTGGAATAGTAAGTAGCAATACGCCTATTTGTGAAGGAAATACTTTAAATTTATCTGCATCGGGCGGCTCTTTATACAATTGGTCGGGTCCAAATGCTTTTGTTTCTGCCATTTCAAATCCAACGATAACAAACGTTTTACCAGCAACTCACTCTGGTACATACAGCGTTACGATTAGCGATGTTAATTCATGTTCGATTGTAAAAACAACAGCTGTTACTATAAATCCGAAACCTGCACCAATTAGCGTCAATGGCAATACATCGCCTTGTGCTAACTCGACTTTACCGTACAATATTATTTCGCCACTTGCAGGTCACACTTACACATGGAGCGTGCCTTCTGGTGGAACTTTACAGTCTTCGCCTTCGGCAAATGCTGTTACAGTAACGTGGAGTACAAGCGGAACGCATACTTTAAAAGTAGTAGCTACCGACGCAAATGGCTGTACAAGAGATAATATTGTGAATATTACAATTTTAGCAAATCCAACTTTTAGCGTTAGCGCAAATACACCTTGTGTTGGAAAAATACTCAATCTAACACCAACAGTTAGTGGTGGACAAACACCTTATACTTACAATTGGACTGGCGTAAATGCTTTCACAAGCACAAGCGCAACGCCAAGTATTACAAATGTAACTACCTCAAATGCAGGTACTTATTCGGGTACAGTAACAGATACAAACGGCTGTACAGCAGTAGCTTCTACCAATGCTACTATTAATCCTTTACCAAGCGGAACGGCTGCAATTACAAGTCCGCTTTGCGATGGCGCAACAACAACTTTGAATGCAACAGGCGGTACAACTTACGCTTGGTCAGGGCCAAATAGCTTTACTTTAAGCGCAGCAACAAGCACAATCCCTAACGTAACTGCCTCAAATGCAGGTACTTATACGGTTACGATTTCTGATGCCAATACTTGTTCTGTTATAAAAACAACTAATTTAGTGGTTAATCTGAAATCCAATATTTTGACCATAAGTGGAAATGAAACGCCTTGTGCAAATACTACTTTGGTTTACTCTATTGTGCCAAATGCTGGAGAAAATTATACTTGGTCGGTAGCATCGGGCGGTACTTTACAGTCTTCGCCAGTAGCAAATTCTGTTACGGTAACATGGAGTACAACAGGAACGCATACGCTAAAAGTTACCACAACCAATGCAAACGGTTGTACGCAAGAAAGTACAACAAATATTACAATAGTCCCAAATCCAACAGCTGTAGCAACAGCAAGCGCACCTTGTAATGGTGGTGCATTAAATCTTTCGGTGATGCCGAGTAGCGGAACACCAACTTATACTTATGCTTGGTCGGGGCCAAATTCATTTACAAATACTGCACAAAATCCAAGTATTGCAAGTACAACAACTGTAAATAACGGAACATATAATGTAACTGTTACAGATACAAAAGGTTGTTCGGTTGTAACTTTCGTAAATGCGAATATCAACGCATTACCTATGGGAACGGCTACTTCAAATGGCCCTCTTTGTGCTGGTGCAACCTTAAATTTGAGTGCAACAGGTGGTTCTTCTTATGCTTGGACTGGACCAAATAGTTTTACTTCTTCTTCGGCTACGCCAAATATTACAAATATAACTGCTTCAAATGCAGGTACTTATACGGTAACGATTACCAATGCAAGCGGATGTACTTCTGTTGGAAATACAACTTTACTTGTAAATCCTAAGCCAGCGATTTTAACCATAACAGGAGATGCAACACCTTGTGCAAATACGACAACTGCGTATTCCATTACAAGTACAGCGGGTAGCAATTACATTTGGAGTTTGCCATCAGGAGGTACATTTTTATCTTCGCCTTCGGCAAATACTGTAACAGTCAGTTGGAGCGCAACAGGAACGCATACATTAAAAGTAAATGAAACCGATAGCAACGGCTGTACACAAGAAAGCACTTTAAATATTACAATAGTAGCAAATCCGACAGCAATTGCTTCGGCTTCTACGCCTTGTGTTGGTAAAAATCTAAACTTAGCAGTTACGCCAAACGGAGGTCTTATACCATATATTTACAGTTGGACTGGTGTAAATACTTTTACAAGCACAACTCAAAATCCAAGTATTACAAACGCAACAACTTTAAATACAGGTACTTATAATGTTACCGTAACTGATTCCAATGCTTGTACCGTAGTTTCTTCTGTCAATGCAACCGTTAATCCGTTACCTACTGGAACAGCGGGTAATAATGGTGCAATTTGCGAAGGCGCAACTTTGAACTTGACGGCTTCGGGTGGAACAAGTTACAATTGGTCGGGCGTATCTGGTTTTACATCAAGTGCAGCAAATCCTGCGTTGCCAAACACAATGCCTTCACAATCAGGTGTTTATGCCGTAACGATAAGTGATGCAAATGCTTGTTCAGTTGTTCAAACGACTACTGTTACTATTAATCCTAAACCAATAGCATTGAGTTTCTCGGGCAATGATACGCCTTGTGCGAATAGCACCTTGGCTTATAGTGTAACTTCAACGGCTGGAAATACTTATTTATGGAGCTTACCTTCTGGCGGAACGTTATTGTCTTCGCCTTCGGCAAATGCTGTGACGGTCAGTTGGGGCGCAAGTGGAAATCACAATTTGAAACTAATAGAAACCGATGCGAATGGTTGTTCAAGAGAAAATATTTTACTAATAACGATAAAAGAAAATCCAATCGTAACGGCTACTTCAAATACACCTTGTAGCGGAAAAGACTTAAATCTTTCAGCTACTGCAAGTGGCGGTTTAGCGACTTATACTTACAATTGGTCAGGTGTTTCTTCTTATACAAGTAACGCTCAAAATCCTATTATTTCAAGTGCAATACCTTCACAGTCAGGAACTTACACCGTAACAGCGACTGATAGTAACGGTTGTACAAGTGTCGCTTTTACGAATGTAACTATTAATAATTTACCAACAGGAAATGCCTCTAATTCGGGACCAGTTTGCGAAGGTACAAATATTAATTTGAGTTCGTTTGGTGGAATAAATTACAATTGGTCTGGCCCAGCGAGCTTCACAGCTTCGGTCGCTTCGCCAAGTATTACAGCAATTACTTTGGCAAAAGCTGGAACATATACTGTTACGATTGCAGACGCTAACGGTTGTAGTATTACAAAAACTACAACAGTTGTTGTTAATCCTAAACCTACAACATTGAGTATTTCGGGCGATGCAACACCTTGTGCCAATTCGATTTTAGCATATAGCGCAACACCTGCGTCAGGTAACACGATTGTTTGGAGTTTGCCATCAGGCGGAACATTATTATCATCGCCAACGACAAGTCCAGTAAATGTTCAATGGAGCGCAACGGGAACACATTCTCTAAAAATAGTAGAAACAAATCCAACGACAGGTTGTACACAAGAAAGTATGTTGAATGCCATCATTCAACAAAATCCGAGTGCAACACCAACGGGTTCAGCACCTTGTAGCGGAGGAGATTTACTTCTAACTTCCAACCCAAGTAATGGAACATTGCCTTATACTTACAATTGGACAGGGCCTAATACCTTTGCGAGTACGCTCGAAAATCCTACGATTAGTGCAGCAACTACTGCCAATAATGGGACATACAATTTGACAATAACAGATGCCAACGGTTGTACTACTATTTCTTCGGTAAATATAAATATTGGTGCATTGCCTACGGGAACAGTTTCCAATTCGGGACCAGTTTGCGAAGGCGCTACTTTAAATTTAACAGCAACAGGTGGTATAAATTATGCTTGGTCTGGACAAAATGGCTTTACATCATCTTCGGCTACGCCAAATATCATAAACGTAACGCCTTCTGCATCAGGTAATTACAATGTAACAATTACAAACGGTGCGTGTTCGGTTGTTTTAACGACAAATGTTGTTGTAAATGCCAAACCAACGCCAATCGCTATCAATGGCGACCCAACGCCTTGCTCAAGTTCTATTGTTAATTATTCGGTTACGGCAACGGCTGGTCATAGTTATACTTGGTCTTTGGCAAGTGGTGGAGTAATAGTTTCTAATCCAAATAGTTCAGCAGTCGATATTCAATTTGCTAATATTTCTGGCGCTCATGTAATAAAAGTGATAGATACAGATGCTAATGGTTGTACTTTTGAAAATACATTAAGCGTAGTGATTATTGCTTCGCCAACGGTAACTGCAGCAGTAAATACACCTTGTGTTGGCAAAGATTTGAATTTGACATCTTCTGCAAACGGTGGTCAAGCACCTTACAGTTACAATTGGTCTGGACCTAATTCTTTTGCAGTTGCTAATATGCAAAATATTTCAATCGGCAATACGATGATGTTCAATGCAGGTATTTATACCGTAACTGTTACAGATTTGAATGGTTGTACAGGTAAAAATTCTACAAACGCTGTCATCAATGCGCTGCCAAATGGCGCAATTGCTTCTAACACGCCAGTTTGTGAAACTGGAAAAATAGAACTAAGTGCAAGCGGTGGAACGAGCTATGTTTGGTCTGGGCCAGCAGCCTTTGCTTCAAGCAGTGCAACACCAAGTGTAAATAACGTAACATCTTCTAATTCAGGTACTTATAGTGTTACGATTAGTAATGCAAATGCTTGTACAGTGGTGCAAATGACAAGCGTAATAGTTAATTCAAAACCTGCTATTTTAGTAGTGGCAGGTGACGACACACCTTGTGCAAATGCTACCATTTCGTATAGCGTGACCGCAAATGCAGGAAGCACTTACGCATGGAGTTTAGCGTCAGGTGGAACATTTTTATCTGCGCCTAATACAAACAATGTCAGCGTTTTATGGTCATCAAGTGGCGTTCATACTTTGAAAGTTACTGAAACTGATGCGAATGGTTGTAGTCGAGAAAATCTTTTAAGCATAAATATTAAAAATAATCCGAGCGCAACAGCAAATGCTACAATGCCTTGTGTCGATAAAGATTTGAGCCTAACGGCAAATGCTACAAGTGGCACAAGTCCTTATACTTACGCTTGGTCACACAGTAACGGTTATACAAATATTACTCAAAATCCAATAATCACTAACGTAACTTCTGCAAATGCGGGTAATTATACTGTCACAATTACTGATGCGGAAAATTGTACGGCAATCGCTTCTACAAATGCAACTATTAATCCGTTACCGACAGGAACAGCTTCTAACAATAGTCCTATTTGTGAACAAAGTACAATTAATTTGACTGCAACAGGAGGACAAACTTATGCGTGGAGTGGTGCTGATGCTTTTAGTTCTACTTCCGCTACACCAAGTATTTTAAATGCAAATACTTCTAAATCAGGTGTTTATACTGTGACGATTACAGATGTAAATGCTTGTTCGGTTGTCAAAAATACAACTATAACGGTTAATCCTAAGCCAGTAATTTTGAGCGTAAGTGGAAATGCAGAACCTTGCGCAAATGGTACTTATGTATATAGTATTTTACCAACAGCAGGAAATTTTTATACTTGGAATTTAGCGTCGGGAGGTTCATTTTTATCGTCACCTACAGCAAATACTGTCACGGTCACATGGAATACAAGTGGTACGCACGTTTTAAAAGTTATCGAAACTGATGCCAATGGCTGTACGCAAGAAAACACTTTGACAACGACTATTCAAGCCAACCCGACAGCAACAGCGAGTGCTACAACGCCTTGTAATGGCAAAGATTTAAACTTAAATACTACGCCAAATGGTGGAAGTTTGCCTTATAGTTACAATTGGACAGGTCCAAATACTTATACAAATACAATTCAAAATCCTACAATTGTGAACGCTACGGCAGCAAATGCAGGTACATATAATGTGACCGTTACTGATGCAAAAGGTTGTACTGCAATAGCATCTGCAAATGCAGTTATCAATGGTTTGCCAACTGGTATAGCCAATAATAACGGCCCAATTTGTGAAGGAGCAACGCTCAATTTAACGGCTTCGGGTGGAATAAATTACACTTGGACGGGCCCTAATAATTTTATTTCAAATACAGCAACACCTTCGATTGCGAACGTAACTTCTTCTAATTCAGGTGTTTATAACGTAACAATTACAGATAATAGTGCTTGTTCTATCACGCAAAGTACGATGGTTATTGTAAATGCAAAACCAGCTATTTTAACTATTACAGGAAATACAAAACCTTGTACAAACGGTATTTATACGTATGGCATTTTGCCAACGGCAGGAAGCAATTACACATGGAGCATCTCGTCAGGAGGCGTTTTAAATAGCGTTCCGACAGGCAATAGTATTGATGTACAATGGGGTACAAGTGGCTCTCACGTTGTGAATATTATAGAAACAAATGCAAATGGTTGTACACAGACAAGTTCACAAACGATTGTTATCCAACCATTGCCAGTGCTTTCCGCAAATACTAATGCGGTTTGTTTGAACCAAACGCTCAATTTCAATGCTGTACCAGGAGCAGGAACTGCACCTTATACTTTTGCGTGGATTGGTGCGAATAGTTTTACGTCCTCTTCACAAAATAACAGCATTACGCCAGCTATGTTAGCCGATGCAGGAACATATAATGTAACTGTAACTGACGTAAATGGCTGTACAGCAAGTACATCTGTAAATGCTGTGGTTAATCCATTACCAACAGCAACAG
>JANMIV010000324.1:0-3743 GCA_031375995.1 Bacteroidota bacterium | reverse complement strand
GTGCTGAGTTATGTCTTGCAAAGTGCCAAAAAATTTAATGCAATTGCCATTTTCTATCAGGGATTTGCCTATTACTCTTACCCATTTGTGGTTTCCTTTGGCAGTAATTAGTTCTAATTCCTGGTCATAATCTTCAGTAGTATAAAACAATTGGGTTAAAAACCCTTTTATACTATTTCTACTGTAACCCTTCTTAAAAAACGAAATAATGGCGTGGAAGGTGATGCTATGGCTTTTGTCTAATTCGTGTATTTCATATATTAAATCAGTACACAACATTTTTTTTGTAGGTAAATCAAGTTCCCAACCACCCACTTTAGCTATGGAACTAGTTTGTTCTAGCATTACTTTTATTTGTTCAAATTCAAGTCTAGCTTTTCTTTGTGCTGTTATATCTCTTACTAATATAACAAATTTACTAGAATTTCCTTTTTCATCGTACGTAAAGTTAAAATTGTCTTCACGCCAAATATAATGCCCCTTTTTGTGGAGGTATCTGTATTCAATAACTAAGTTTTTTTCTTTTTTGATAATAGATTCATTTATCTTTCGGATTAGCCTAAATTTATCTTCTTCGTGAATTAGTTGGAGAATATCGTGCCTTTTTCTTAGTGAATGTTCTAGGTTGGTATAACCCAGTAATTTTGTATAGGATTCAGAAACATAAGTAATTCTTCCTTTTTCTAAAACAATAATACCATCAGAGGTATTTTCGCTTATAAAGCGGAATTTTCCTTCACTTATTTGAAGTTTTTTATCTTCTAAAACGCGTTCAGTTACATCTTTGCTAAATCCATACCAAACCACTGTGCCATCAGCTAACTTTTCTGGTTTAGCCTGGGTTGATATATATTTGATTTTACCACTTGGTAAGATTAATTGATGTTGATTTTTAAAATAGGCAAGATTATCGTAGGAGTATTTAACATCGGCTAAAAAAGTGCTTCTGTCAATAGGAGAAAGCATTTTTGTTAATACATGTTGATTCTGATAAACTTGTGCTGCTGTTACTTCATAAATACTTTCAATTGCACCGCTTACATAAGTAAATGAGGTTCTTCCATTTGGGTACATCTTAAATTGATAGCTAACCCCAGGCAGATTTTCAGTTAACTTACTAAAGAAAGTATTGCTTTCTATTATTTCAATTTTACTCTTTTCAAGTTCTTTATTTTTTTCTTCTACTAACTGCTTTTCTCCTTCGTACCCTTTTTTTACTATGTCAACTACAATTTTAAGCATGAACAATATGAAAATAGCCACTACAGTAATATCTATAAATCTATCAGAATTTGACCTATAGATATCTTGGATACTCTGAGGATAGTAATATTCCAATGCATAAAGACTTATAATCAAGAGGATATTACAAACAATAAAAAGGGGATGCTTATTACTTGGAAATACTACAAAGGAAATAAAGAACAATACAATGAATAAAAGTATGGCATTTCCATTGGCTCCTGCATTAAAAAACCATATAGTTATGCAATAGATATAGAGTAGAATGATAATTAAAGTATTGTTTAAAGTATTGTTTATTTGTGAGTTAAGGGTTTTGTAAATTCCCCAAAATACAATAAAACCTATAGCAGAAACAATAGCAGGGATGAATAAACCAATACCAAGGTTTGTAAAAGTGGCAATAAGCGACATAATAGAAGCATACTTCGTAACTTGTAATAATATTTTATCTTCTAGTTTTTTCTGTGCTGCCATGGCTTACCTTACAAACGTAATTTAATTCAACAAATTTCAATAAAGAAAAATACACTGTTTAATTATTGATTCTTAAACCCATATTCATGTTATTTCCAACAAAAATGGATAGGAAGCATTTCACTCCCAATAATTATAAAATCTTTCCACAAAAACTAAACCTTTTGTAAAGTGTTTAGAAAATTTAGTTGTAATTAGTATTATTGCCTGCTTTTTTTAAACCAATTTACGAGTGACTAGTCAAATAATTTTTTATTTCTTATCTGCATTAACATTGTTAAGTGCTCTTTTTGTGGTGTTTAGCAAAAACCCTATTTATAGTGTGCTTTGGCTTATTGTTTGCTTTTTTACTATAGCTGGTCATTTTGTAATGCTTAACGCTCAATTTTTAGCGGTTGTACATATTATTGTTTATTCGGGAGCCATCATGGTTCTTTTTCTATTTACAGTGATGTTATTGAATTTAAATGCTGAAAGTGAGCCACACAAGCCTTTATTGTTAAAGTTTGCGGCTGTAATATCTGGTGGTACTTTGTTTGTACTATTGGTAGCTGCTATGCACAGCACAATCAATACAGCCTATATTGCTCCGCAATTTTCGGAAATTGGCTATGTGAAAAATATAGGTTTAAAATTATACAACGAATATACTTTACCATTTGAGGTTGCCTCTATTCTTTTTCTTTCGGCAATGATTGGTTCGGTGGTTTTGGCTAAAAAAGAACGTTTTAATTAATTATGGAAAATACAATTCAAGCTGTTCCTCAAAATTGGTATTTAATGCTAAGTACATTTATGTTTTGTATAGGTGTTATTGGTGTTTTAACACGCAGAAATGCCATTGTTATTTTGATGTGTATTGAATTAATGCTCAATGCAGTGAATTTATTATTGGTAAGTTATAGCAGTTATGCCGCCAATGTAGATGGGCAAGTATTTGTTTTTTTTATAATGGTAGTGGCGGCAGCAGAAGTGGCTGTTGGATTGGCTTTGTTGGTGAGTATCTATAGAAATATAGCTTCAACCGATATTGACATATTGAGTAGAATGAAATGGTAATTAACAGAAGAAAATAAACAATAATTAGCCACAGCAATTAACCGCGGTAAAATATTAAAAATGACTGAAACAATTATACAAGAAATAAACCTTAGATTACCGGTAATACTAATACCATTACTCCCTTTATTAGGTTTCTTTTTAAATGCTTTATTTGGAAAAAAACTTGGACACGCTTCGGGTTGGGTTGCTTCTTTAGCCATTATAGGTTCTTTTATTTGCTCATTATATCTGTTTTTTTACCTACCAACAGGTGGTAGCCAAACCATTATGTTGAGCAATTGGTTTCATTTTAAAGATATTCTTATTCCTTTTGCCTTTTTAATTGATCCATTGTCTATTACCATGTTATTGGTAATTACAGGAATAGGTAGCCTAATACATATTTATTCTATTGGTTACATGCACCATGATGAAGGTTTTTCTAGGTTTTTCTCTTACCTGAATCTGTTTATATTTTTTATGCTATTGCTTGTAATGGGCAATAATTACCTAATCATGTTTATAGGCTGGGAAGGTGTTGGCTTGTGCAGTTATTTATTAATTGGTTTTTGGTTTAAAAACCAAGCTTATAATGATGCAGCTAAAAAAGCTTTCATTATGAATAGGATAGGGGACTTAGGATTTTTAATAGGCATGTTTATGATGCTTTTCTATTTTAACTCCCTAACTTACAGTAATGTAATTGATAAAGCATCCGTTTTAAGCGTAGGCAACCCAATAGTAGTATTTATTACCCTGTTTTTGTTTGTTGGTGCTATGGGTAAGTCGGCTCAATTGCCTTTATATACATGGTTGCCAGATGCAATGGCAGGCCCAACTCCTGTTTCGGCATTGATACATGCAGCTACTATGGTAGTTGCCGGTGTGTTTTTAGTAGCAAGATTATTTCCTGTTTTTGCAATCTCGGCACCTGAGGCATTAAATATTGTGGCGTATGTTGGTGCAACTTCTGCATTGTTTGC
>JANMIV010000287.1:0-2504 GCA_031375995.1 Bacteroidota bacterium | reverse complement strand
TACATCTGGATTCCAAAAATCTGATTTGGTAATTATAGCGGCTAGACCAGGTATGGGTAAAACTGCTTTTGTACTAAGTGTTGCTCGTAATGCTTGTTTAGCCAATACAGAAACACCTCGTGCGGTAGCCATATTCTCACTCGAGATGAGTTCAAGGCAATTGGTAACACGTATGATAAGTGCGGAAGCAGAAATTGAATCGGAAAAACTAAAAAAAGGTACCTTAGAAGAGCATGAATGGCAACAATTAAATACCAAAATAGCCAAATTAAGTGATGCGCCTATTTTTATTGATGATACACCAGCTATATCTGTATTTGAGTTGCGTGCAAAATGCCGCAGGCTAAAACAACAAAATAATATACAAATGATTATTGTAGATTATTTGCAGCTCATGAGAGGCGATGATGCCAATAATAAAAATGGTAATCGTGAACAAGAGGTAAGTTATATATCGCGAAGTTTAAAAGCTTTGGCTAAAGAATTAGATGTTCCTGTTTTGGCACTAGCACAGTTGAGTCGCCAAAGCGAAAAACGTGGTGCAGGTTCAACCCCAGGCACTAGCACTGGTCGCCCTATTCTATCCGATTTGCGTGAATCGGGTTCTATTGAGCAAGATGCGGATATGGTAATGTTTATTTACCGTCCTGATTACTATAAATTAACGGAATGGGATGACGGAACTCCATGTAAAGATGAAGCTGAAATAATGATTGCTAAGCATAGAAATGGCGAATTGGACAATGTAAGGCTGCGTTTTATTGGTAAATACACCAAGTTTACAGACAAAACAGATTTCGATAATTTTGCTACACCTGATTATAGCCCAAGTGGGAACAGCAATGGAACTATTACCATTAGTTCTAGCATTAATTGGGACAGTGATGTAGAAGATGATTTAAATTCTAGCACTTCGTTTGACAACGAAGCTCCCTTCTAACCCATATTAAGCAATAGCAGTTAAAACTCTTCTATTAATACGCCCATTTTACCCATTTGGTAATCGCGCATGGCTTGCATTATCTCCGTTTGGGTATTCATTACAAAAGGGCCGTAAGTGGCTATCGGTTCGTTAATGGCTTCCATATCAAAAAACAATAAACGGGTTGGTTTATCAAAAGTAATATTTACTTCTTCTGCATTGCTATCAAGCACTAGCAACTGAGAACCATGAACTGCTTTTCCTTCACAATAAATGGTTTCGTCCATATTATAAATGGCATGTTCCCAACCTTTATGCAAACTAAATGTATGGGTAGATTTACCAGTACTATGCACTTCTAGCAATACCATAGGGCTTTGCATTTGGTTAAATCCTGTGGTATTGTCATAGTTACCAGCCACTACTTTTATCAATAAGTTTTCCTTTTCTATTGTAGGAATTATTGCTTTATCCAACGCAAAATACTGCGGTTGTTCCTGCTTAAACTTAGCAGGAGAATTAATCCAAATTTGTATAATTTCCTGTTTTCCACCCTCAGCAGCCAATGCCGCAGAAGGACGTTCACTATGTATAATCCCTTTACCAGCATTCATCCATTGCACTCCACCCGCCTCTACTATAGAATTATTACCCCTCGAATCACGGTGATTTACATTTCCTGCTAAAATAAAAGTTACAGGTGCAAAACCAGTATGAGGATGCGGACCAACACCTACCCCACTAGGATTAGAATGAGCAGGTATGGTTGACTGATGGTGATGGATGAGTAATAAAGGTCCTATATTTTCCATTTCTCTATTCGGTAGTGGCTGGCGCAATGGATGTCCACCCATTTCTACCCAATCTGCATCTATTATACTTTTAATTAAACTACTCATTATTGTACCTTTTTTTTGATTTACAATTATACTATCCCTTTTCAACTAAAGCCATTGAACTATATCAATAATAATAAATACAATAGCCATGTTTAAGCGTAAAATTTCTATACCAGTATAAAAATTGTATTAATTCCTTGTTTTTTTATACATATTTGTATTTAAAATCCTAATTATCCTTATAAATGCATTCTACACCCATCAAATATCTATTCATTTTGGCTAGCTTCTTTCTATTAAGCAGCACCAAATGTGGTGGTTATTACGAGCCTACTGTATATACCGCCTACAATCCTGTATTTATGAAACGTGCTGATTTGGAAAAATCCGTTACTCTTGAAGCCGCCAGAAGCCTAGGTAAACCAGCCAAAATATATACCAAAGGCGATTATTTGTTTGTAAGCGAAGCAGGAGTTGGGGTGCATATTATCAATAATGTAAATCCAAGTGCCCCGCAAACTATTGGTTTTGTTAGGGTAGCTGGTTGTTATGATATGGCCATAAAAAACGATATTTTATATGTTGACAACGCCACTGACCTAGTTGCATTGGATTTAAGCAATCCTTTACAAGTAAAAGTTACACAAAGAGTAGTAAATGCATTTCCTGAACCCGTTCCGCCAGATAATTTAGCCATAAGACCTGAACATTACAAAGAAAACAGACCAGCAGATTTGGTATTG
>JANMIV010000271.1:0-7062 GCA_031375995.1 Bacteroidota bacterium | reverse complement strand
GGCTTGGCTACGGTAGGTGTAAAGGCTGCGGATATAACTGCTGCCCGTGCGCTTGTAGATAGCTATGGTACTAGTTTGGGTAGTACACAAAGTGCTTTGAAGGGGAATAAGGTGAAGAATGCGGAAACAAAGGCTTTGTTTGCTCAAGCGGATGCGAGCCTGGCTATAATTGGCGACTTGTTGATAAATGGCCTTGATGATGCTGAGCTAACGAGTGCTTTTGTGGCAACTAGGGTAATAAATGATGCAGCAGTACGCAGAACGGGCATACATGTAAAGGTTATAGATGGGCAAACGAATGAGCCAATAGTAAAGGCTGTGGCTTATTTGGAAGGAACGGATAAGCGTGACGAAGCGCATGAGGAAGGTGTATGTGAATTTTACAAGTTGCGTATGGGGAATTATGTAGTGAAGGTGGAGGCTGTTGGTTACCTTGGTGCTAAAGTGGCGGCTAAGGTAGAACAGGGTAAAATAACTGATTTGGAAGTGGCTTTGGTTAAAGCATAAATGGTTTGAAATCCTCCTATATGTAATGTATAGGGGGATTTTTTTATTGGAAATTAGAAATAAAAGTATTGTTACATACACTAACTCAAGTAATGTGCTTAAAAAGTGGTGAGAAGAAAAAACAAGTGAATCCGTTTTATGGTATTGATAAAATTATTGAAGTCAAAGAACATAGATAAGTTAATGAGAAAGTAGCATAGTTTGCTGCTTGCGGAAGGGTGTTTGCAATTGCATACCCAATAGTTAATGCCAATAAATCGACCCTATTTATTGGCTATTTTATTGAAAATGAAAGCCAATTCTATATTTGGTATTGTTATTATTACCTAGATAATTGCATGGTTAAGTAAATAATAACTAGAAATTTATTTTTATTACATTTGACACAAACAGACTAATAAAGCTTTGTACCATGCATTCCATTGAAAAAATAAGGACTATATAAAAAATTGATTAGAGAAAAAGGTGGCATATAAAAGACCGTTATTGCGCTTTACTATGCACCAGAAAAGAAATTAATATAGCCTGCTGAAGCAGCAAAGCGCTGAAAAAGCCCATACACAATGCTAGAATTGAACAAAGAAAAAAACAATTTAAACACTACTATGACAGAAAAGATAGCCAAACCTTTTTTAAAATGGGCGGGGGGTAAAACACAATTGATAAATGATTTTGAAAAATCATTACCCAAAAACATTACTAAAGGTAAATTTACTTATATAGAGCCTTTTGTGGGCAGTGGGGCTATTTTGTTTTGGGTGTTAAATAACTATCCAAACTTAAAAAAGGCAGTAATAAACGACAATTTCTTTAATGAAATTTATGCTGAATTCTATATTTCGAGAGTAAAAGATAAAAAAAGTATTTTAACAATCGCTTACACAAAAGCTGCATAATGAAAATATTAAAAACACCTTGGAAAAATGAATTGATGGAATTGGTTTATCAATCTAAAAAATCAATAAAAATAACATCTCCATTTATTAAAGAAAACGTTTGCAATGAATTATTATCATTCAAGAATAAAAATACTAAATTAGAGCTAATTACTTCTTTCAAATTAATGAACATTTATTCTGGTTCTCTTGATTTGTCAGGTTTGGAAAACATTATTATCAATAAAGGAATCGTTAAAAACTTCCCAAAGCTTCATTCAAAAATATATCTTTTTGATGATGAAAAAGTAATAATAACATCTAGCAATTTAACTAATGGAGGTCTATTGAATAATTATGAATATGGCATTTATACTTCAAATGCACAAGTAGTATCACAAGCTGTGAGCGATTTTTCTTCATTGTTTTTCAATGAAAACATAGGAAAAATAAAGCTTACAGATATAAATGCTGTTCGTAAAATTCTAGCTAAAATTCCTCCATCAGAATCAATAAAACTTCCTAACTTTAAATTAGAATCTCCTGAAGAAAAATATGATATAATGGAGATTCGAGAAGACATACTAACTTCTTCACTTAAAGGATGGAAATTAGAGGTTTTCAAATGTGCTCAATCAATACCGAATCAATTATTTACTTTGAAAGATATAAATCAATACGAATCTCATTTGAAAAAAATATTTCCTTCAAATAAGCATATAACAGATAAGATTAGACAACAATTACAATATCTAAGAGACTTAGGATTAATTGAATTTTTAGGTAATGGACAATATAAAAAATTATGGATATGAAAAAATTTATAATACTTACCACCGAAGGTGAAACAATTGCTCCAAATAATAATATTGAAGTAAACAATCTTCAAGTTTTAGGAATTGTTGAAGCTGTTAAAGATGAAAATGAAGCCATTGTAAAGTTAATAAAAGACAATCTTTGGATTATAGATGCTGAATTCAATGTGGCCGAATTTATTGTTTATGAAATATTATGATTTCAAATTTATAAATCTTCCCTCAATTCCACTTTCTTTAAGTGCCAGTGCATTTTCTTTTCCATAGGCAATAAATACGCTAGGAGCACCTGGAGTTCCGCCTTGAATACCACTTACATGATAAAAGCGAATTCTTCCTTTTACGAATAAAATAGCATCTGCATCATCCCAAACATTTTCAAAAAAACATTTTGTTTCAGTTCTAGCAAAAATCAAAGCTATGCCATTGCCATGTTCTTTTAATTTGGATAACCATAAGTGCATTTCCTTACCATAAGGAGGGTTACAATAAATACGTCCAAACCACTTTTTGTTTAATCCATTATCTTCTATAGTAAAATTAGTTTTAGCATGAACAAATGGAGAATTTATTGGACTACAAGGGTCTAAATCAAATTCGCCTAATTTTTTAACGAGTGCTGGTGGTGTTAACCATTCAACTTTGGTATTTACAGAACGCTCAAAGGATGTATTCATTGCTAATTTTTTTACAAATATTGGATCAATATCTTTTGAAAACAAATACAATGTGATCATTTTCAATAAATTAGTTCAATTGCTTGAATTTTACATAATTGAGTTTTTATAAAATAAAAACATCATTTCATTAGTGGAACCATGAATAATATTTTTTCAATTGGTCAGTAATTTATAGCATAAATACACAACAAAAAACCTCCACTGAAAGCATTCAATGGAGGTTTTCTATTGGAAATAAAATTTCCCTATTTTATTATTTTAAATTCTACACGCCTGTTTCTGGCTCTTCCTTCTTCTGTTTTATTGCTGGCCACTGGCTTGCTGCTGCCAAATCCTTTTGCAGTGAGTTTGTTTTTAGCTACCCCTTCGCTTATGAGGAAGTTTTTAATGGCATTGGCTCTACCTAAACTTAAGTTTTTATTTACTTGTGCATTGCCTTGGCTATCGGTATAGCCTGAAATAAGCAACTTGTATGTTGGGCGTGCCACTAACAATTGTGCCAACTCTTGCAAACTCTCTAATGATGATAGTTTAATTCGGGTTGTTCCACTCTCAAACTCTAAGTTGCTAAAAGCTTCTCTCAATACTTTTTTCTCTTCGGCAGTAAGCGTTACCTGTTTAGTAGTATCAACCGGGGCTTCTTTCACTTTTACAGGGCATCCTTTGTTTGATAATGGTCCAGGTACATCTATACAGCTATCTAGTTTGTCTATTAGTCCATCGCCATCTGTATCGGGGCAACCATTTAGCTCTTTAGGTCCTTTATCGGTAGGGCAATCGTCTTTTTTATCAGGTACACCATCACCATCCTTATCTGGGCAACCATTAAACTCTTTTAGTCCCGGTGCTAGTTTACATGAATCTTGGTAATCTGGCACTCCATCATTGTCTATATCAGGGCAACCATTTACTTCTATTCTACCCGCTACAGTTGGGCATGAATCTTTAAGGTCGGTTACACCATCGCCATCCTTATCAGGGCAACCGTTTAATGCAATGGTACCAGCTACGGAAGGGCACGAATCTTTTTTATCTGTTACGCCATCTTTATCAAAATCAGGACAACCAAATAACTTAACAGAGCCTGAATCGCTTACACAACTGTCTTTATCATCGGGCACGCAATCTTTGTCTTTATCAGGGCAGCCATACGCACATTTTCTACCAGGCACATTTATACAAGAGTCTCTGTCATCTGGCACCCCATCTTTATCCATGTCTGAGCAGCCTTCTAACTCCCACGAGCCATAGCGTTTTTTACACTTATCTAATTTATCTATTACACCATCGCCATCTCTATCTCTATTTCTGCCAAAGTTCCAGTTTACGCCTGTTCTTAGGTTAAAATAATTGCCTTGGTCGTAAATTTGATTGCTACTAGCAGCCGCCAAGTAGGTAAGTGGAGCTACTATATTATCGGTAAATATGTAGGTTTGGAAAGGCCCTAAATTCAAAGAGAAACCAAAGCCAATGTTGCTAATGGTTTTATTGTAATAGGTTCCACTTAAACGCAAATCTAATACGGTCCAAGCCTTTTTGGTAAAAGCCAAAGAAACGGCTGGATTGAAAGAATTGTTATTGAAGTTATTGAATAAAACTACATCAAACATATTGTTGTAGTTAATGGCATATTGCCCACCTAAATACATTTTACCATTTAAGGAAGTAGTGTATGAACCACTACTTTCTACTGGCTTAAAGTTATAGTTTTGTAGGGAATCGCCTATCTCCTCAAACCTCTTCTTTATTACAGAGTCAGGCGTAACGCCTACTACTACATCTATACCTGTATATCTATACTCTGTAAACGGACGGCTAATGGAGCGGGTATTGTTATCCCAAGTAATCCAGCCTAGGTTTATTGCACTTGCCGACACGGACAAATGTTGGTTGAACTTATACTGGCCGCCAAAATCAAAGCTAAAACCTGACCCGTTTTGTTTGTTAAAATCGTCTTCACTCAAACTTTTATTATCCTTAACTTTTTGATACGCGGAGTAAAAACCTGCACTGTTTATTTTATACTCTGCAGAAGCATATAGTTCTTGGTCGTTACTGCGCACTACAAAGCTCGATTTTTCGGTATTTAAATTGGCTAAACCATATAAATAATTCACCCTTGCACCCACACTTATCTTTCTATTTATCTCTCTGGTATAACCTAGCCCAAAAGCAATCCAAGAGCTTAAATCTATTCTAGCATTGCTTAAATTTACATTATCGCCAGAAAGTATGCCCAATGAAGCATTGTTAAAGTTACCACGTGTACCCAAGCGGATAATGTCTTTTGGAATACTGGCATTGAATTCGGTATTTACTTGAATGCCTAAAGAGAAATAGTTTTTCTTGATAGCAAAACCAGCAAATAGTACATCTACTTGGTTTACAAAATTGATGTCGTTCAAGTTTCTATCGCCATTCCTTAAAAAATTGTTTACGGAAGTATCAGGCGATTCTCCTTTGATAAAAAAGTCGCGCAGTCCAATATTGGGCGCATTGAAATGGGTATAAACACTTGGCAAACCAAAAGTAATATTGGCCTGTGGCCTAATACCTGGGTTTAAGTAATTGCTCTGTGCTACATTTCTAAAATTGTACAGATTTTGATTGGTTTGCGCTTGGGCAAAACCAATGAATATGGTGCTAAGTATGAGTAGTATATTTTTTTTCATAATAAATGTTTAGTTGGGTTAATTGATGAGCAGTTAATACCTGATTTTTACATTCATTCCTACTTTGACATTTATATTATAGTCACTATATATTTTCACATACTTATCAGTACCTCCACTTGTTTTAAAGGAGGGCAAAACATATATTTTTACAGATTTCTTTACATTTTCTAACAGATTGCCCGCTAAGTTAATCCTACTAATGGTTTGTGCTGCTACTTGTGTTACTTTTCCGCTGGCATCAATAGGTGCAGCTACCAAAGCATTTACCAGAATAACGGAATCAAGCCTGATACCTGCGGTGTCAACAAAATATAGGGTAAAATCGCCCCCTAAAGGAAAACCATTGGTAATGCGCAAGACCAATTCGGCTTTTAACACATTCTTCATTCCATCGCCTGTGGTGGCTTCGTTTTTAAATGAATCAATTAGTCCAAACCCTGCGGTAGAAAAACTCATTGGTATCTTTGTTTCTATATCGAAAGAAACTTTACTAGAATCAGTTAAAAAATTATTGGTAGAACTAGGTAAACCTACATTGGTAATTACACTTCCAATATAATTAAATTTTAAAGGAGGCAGAGCCATTACTTTCCTTATATTAGAATTGCTCGTATTGAATGTACCTATGCTAGTTTTTGTTTGCCCTATTTCATTTAGCTTAGGGAAATCAACGGTTAACTTAGGCCCATTAAATTTCTCTTTGAGTCCTGCAGCACTTTCCCCATCCAAATCTAAGTTTGCTTCCATTGGAATACCCATAGAGTTATAGGTAATAAAGTTCATTTCAGGGTTTTCAAAATTCAAACTACCTTGTAGTTTCTTCAATTCTGCTAAATTTACGTCTCCCTGATCAATAGGTATAGTTCTTGTTCCAAAAAAGCCCTCTACATAGTTAAACTTTATATTGGAGAAACTAAATAGTAAATTAATGGCATCACTAGAGTCAAAAGTAACCAATTGACCAGAGCTCATAAGCCTACCCACCACCAAAACGCGTAACCTATTATAAGGTAGTAATGGGTCTTGTGTAAAATCCATGATGGTATTGTTCAATATAATAGCACCATTGGAATTGGAATTGGCAGACAAATAAACTGTTTGTGCAGGAAATGCTTGTCCATTGCTGCGTTTAGCACCAATAAAATTAAGTGATAACTCCACATCTTCGCTCAATGAAGATACATAACTATAGTTAATGGAAGCCGTAGTGAAACCTACTTTTCTAATCAATGTACTAGGCTCGTCTGGCGTTAAATCTACCAATAAATCTTCGCTTTGTACATTTTGCTCCTCTAAAATGGTTCTTCCGCCACTTACTTTCATATTGCTTGTACCCGCTTTAAACAGGAGTGAATCGGAGCCTGAAATAGCAACTGGTGTAGCAGTAGCAAGGGTTTGAAATTGAGAAATATTGAAGCCTAGCTCGTTTGACAAGGTTTTACCAGCCATATTAAAACTATCTGTTTGGCTGGCTCCAGGGGCCACATTTGTAGACCTCGTAGCCGCGATA
>JANMIV010000233.1:0-9691 GCA_031375995.1 Bacteroidota bacterium | reverse complement strand
CCCAGGTAAGTCATTTGTGTATGTTTTGGGCGACTTTAACAATTGGGAGTTCTACCCTAATTATAAAATGAACAAAACGCCTGATGGAAATAGGTTTTGGTTAACGTTGAATGGGCTAAAAAAGGGCATAGAATATGGTTTTCAATATAGTATAGATAATTTACAGATGCGGGTTGCTGATGTATATGCGGATAAAATACTAGACCCCAACAATGACAAATGGATTCCTGCCGTTACTTATCCCAATTTAAAAACTTATCCTAGCGGAAAAACAACTGAAATTGTATCTGTTTTAGAAACTGGACAAGCGCCTTATAATTGGCAAGTTCCTAATTTTACTAAACCTAAAAAAGAACAATTGGTGATATATGAATTATTGTTAAGAGATTTTATTGGCAGGCATGATTTTCAAACCCTAAAAGATACGTTAAGCTATCTTCAAAAATTAGGGGTGAATTGTATTGAGTTAATGCCCGTAAATGAGTTTGAAGGAAATGAAAGCTGGGGTTATAATCCTATGTTTTATTTTGCTTTGGATAAATATTATGGAACAAAACAAGCATTTAAAGTGTTTATAGATGAGTGCCACAAAAAAAACATAGCAGTGGTAATTGATATGGTTTTAAACCATTCTTTTGGCCAAAATCCACAAGTTAGAATGTATTTTAATCCCAGTGCTGGGCAATATGGACAACCTACCGCCAATAATCCTTGGTTCAATGAGGTAGATAAGCATCCTTATGGAGTTGGTTATGACTATAATCACGCCTCACAAGCTACTATTGACTTTGTAAATAGGGTAAATAAATACTGGCTCACTGAGTATAAAATATATGGTTATCGTATCGATTAATCTAAAGGTATTACTCAAAAAAATACAATAGGCAACGAATCAGCTTGGAGTGCCTATGACCAAAGCAGGATTGATATTTGGAAAAATATTAGATCGGAAATTATTAAATACGCTCCTGATGCCTATTTAATATTGGAGCATTTAGGCGTAAATGAAGAAGAGAAAGTATTGGCTAACGAAGGTTTTATGTTATGGGGAAAAATGACCTCGAATTACGCTGAAGCCACCATGGGATATGATAATAGTAAAGCGGATTTAAGCTGGGGAGATTATAAAACCAGACAATTTAACACTCCTAATTTAATTACCTACGCAGAAAGCCATGATGAAGAAAGAATTGTTTACAGTGTTTTACAATTTGGTAGAGTACAAGGTGCTTACAGTACTAAAGAAATAAATACGACATTACCAAGGGTTGCTGCTTACCATGCACTATTGCTGCCACAACTAGGACCAAAAATGATTTGGCAAGGAGGGGAATTGGGTTACGAAGTATCAATTAATACAAATGGTAGAACAGGCAGTAAGCCTTTCAATTGGTCATATCTGAGCAACGTAAATAGAAAAAGAACGTATTTAGAAATTGCTAGAATAGCCAAATTAAAACAACACCCTAGTTTTTTATCAACCAACTATACCTACAATACAAATACAGTAAGTAAGTTTTTAAAGGTAAATAATGACAGTCTGAACACTGTGATTGCAGGAAATTTTGATGTGGTAAGTTTAGACGTAAACCCAGTTTTTCAGCATACAGGATGGTGGTATAATTATATAACGGGCGACTCTATAAATATAAGCAATGTAAATACACCTATTGCATTGGAAGCAGGTGCTTACAAAATATTTACAGATAAAAACCTATTTGAAAAATTAGATATTACAAGTATTAATAACTTGGAAGAAAAAGCAGCTGTAAATTGGGATATTTTCCCCAATCCAAGCAATGGTAAGTTGAATATAATGGTGAATGCTGAAAATTATTCTAGCTTAGAATTAAGCATTTACGACTGTGTTGGAAAAAAAGTATATAATATTCAAAACAAAAATCAATACATTTATCACGCTGAAAAATTAGAATTAGATATAAGCCAACTCCCCAAAGGCATGTATTTGGTTAGGCTAAAAAACGAAAACCAAGAATCAGTTAAAAAACTGATTTTAAACTAGTTGTTTTAAATTTGTGCAAAATAAATGAAAAAAGCTAACTAAGGTATTTGTGATAAAAATAGCTATATTTAATTAGCAAAAATAAACCAAACATTAAATGAATAAACGATTACTATTAACACTCGTAAGTATTTTCATGGTTTCAGTCTCTTATTCGCAAAGCATAAAGGGAAGGGTGGAAGATGAAAAAAAGCAAGCAGTAGTAGGTGCTACTGTTATTATTGAAGGGACAAAAAAAGGTGGCTTTACGGATGCCCAAGGGAATTTTGAAATAAAGGATGTGGCCCAAGGAAAGTACAAGTTAAAGATTGCCAGCCTGGGCTTTAACCCTACTTACAAAGAAGTAGAAGTAAGTGCGACAGGTGCTTTTGTGGCTGTTGGACTTAAAGAAGACCAGAAAAAATTAGATGAAGTAGTAGTAGTAGGTTATGGTGTACAGCGAAAGCGTGAGGTAACTGGCGCTATTTCAAAAATTAGTGGCAAAGAACTAAATGACATGCCTGTGCCAAGTTTTGAATCTGCTTTGCAGGGTAAGGTTACTGGAGTAAATGTAACTACAGGAAGTGGATTAGCTGGTTCTGGCGCAGTAATTCGTATTAGAGGAATTGCTTCGGTAGGGGCAGGTGGAGATCCACTTTATGTAATAGATGGAATTCCAATTACGCAAGATTACTTTTTAAATGGAAGTGGAGGGGGAATGAATAATAACCCTTTGGCTACTATCAATCCGAATGATATTGAATCTGTAGATGTACTGAAAGATGCTGGAGCTAGTGCTATTTATGGATCAAGAGGTGCTAATGGAGTAATATTGATAACAACAAAAAGAGGTAGAAAAGGTGGTAAAAAGGGACCTACTGTTAATTTTTCTGCATCAGTTGGAACATCTCAACCTACTGCACTTCCCAATATGTTAAATACCCAACAATATCTTCAATTAAGACAAGAAGCTTGGGAAAATGATGGAGGTACAGGCAGGGTTTGGCTGCCAGGTTATTCTTCGGCTCAATCATCTGCTGCTGCTAGGGAAGCCGCGTATCTAAGAGCAAGCCAATACAATACAGATTGGGTAAAGCTTACCACTAGGACTGGTTTCAAACAAAATTATGATATATCTTTAAACGATGTATACAAAAAAATGAGCTATTATGGTGGTGTTTCATATAATAAAAATGAAAGCTACTTGGTGGGTAATAGTTATGAAAGAATATCTGGTAGATTCAACACAGATTTTAAAATTAGTAAGAAATTTAAATTTTCTACCACATCAAGCTTATCGCAAGGCAATAATAATAGAGTAAATAGCGCTTGGGCTGGTGGTTTAGGTGCAGCTATGAGCGAAGCTTTACCTATATATCCTGTAAAGTTTGGTGGTGCAAATGGCGATAGTGCTTATTTTAGAGGAGCTAACAATCCACTTATTTCCCAAGAACAAAAAGTATGGAGAACAGCAGAAACTAGAGCAATTAACAATATTGCATTTGACTATAATCCTATAAAGAACTTATATATTAGGGCGCAAGGAAGCTATGATTATATGCAATTATTAGACGACCAATATGACAATCCCACATTGTTAAATATTGCTAGTTCAATTGGAGGTAATGCTTACAGAGAAGCCACATTTGTAAATAACTATAACTACTTCCTAACCGCTACCTACAATTACAACGTAAATGACAATAATAAATTGAGTTTTATGTTGGGCAATGAATTTCAAAAATCGTCATCAAGCAAGCGTTCACAGAGTACTGAAAAAACAAGTGGTCCATTTTATGAAAAAGAACCAGATACTTTATATAAAAACCAAGTTACTCCTGGCAATGCATGGTCGTTTTTAAGCTATTTTAGTAGAATTAATTATTCTTACAAAGACAAATACTTTGCCCAAGTAATTTTACGTGCGGATTGGTCTTCCCGTTTTGGAGAAAACAACCGTGTTGCTTTTATGCCGGCATTATCGGGTAGTTGGGTACTTAGCGAAGAAGATTTTTTAAAGAAAAGCAAAAAAATATCTTTTTTAAAATTGAGAGCTAGTATAGGAACAAGCGGTAACTCTAATATAAATGGTGATGCCCGCTATTTAACGTATCAAGTTTCCGGTAACTATAATGGAAAACCTATTTTGTATGCTACTAAAGCCCCAAATCCTGATTTGAAATGGGAAACATCTGTTATTTGGGATGCTGGTTTGGAGTTAGGTTTGTTTAGTGATAGGATTTTTATGGGATTAGACTACTTTAATAGAACGGTAAGCGATGTGCTAATTGAAGATTTTAATTTACCTCCTTCAGCGGGTATGGATAAGTATGCTGTTAATTCAGGTAAAATAAGTAATAGTGGATTAGAATTCTCTTTAAAAACCAGAAATTTAGTAGGAAAATTTAGATGGACAACAGACTTTAACGTAACAAAAATATGGAACTCATTGGAAGACTTTGGTAACTATTCTGCTGATGCAGTTGAGCCAGGGACTAATGACACCAGACTAGTAATAGGAAAACCTATAGGCACTAATTTCTTAGTAAGATATAGCCACGTAGATCCTGCAACTGGTAAGCCTGTATTTTTAGATATAAATGGAAATCCAACATTTGATTATAACTCAAATGATAGGGTTGCAACAGGAAAAGTTTTACCAGACGCTTCTGGAGGTATGACTAATACCTTTTCATACAAAGGATTTGATTTAAGTATTTTAGTAAACTTTGTAATAGGTGTAAGTATATACGAAAACTCAGGAAAAAACCAAAATGGATTTTTTGAGGGTGCTTGGAATAAAAGAACGGATGTATTTGATAGATGGCAAAAGCCAGGAGACAATGCCGCTTTCCCTAGGTTAACATTAGACAGAAATGCTTATGGTGTAAGCCAAGATGAATACTACAATACTACTCAATGGTTGCATGATGGTTCTTTTGCCAGATTGCGTAATGTTACTTTAGCATATAATTTGCAACCTAATGCCATTAAAAAACTAAAATATTGCCGTTCTGTTCGTTTGGCTTTTATAGCTACCAATATATTAACATTTACTTCGTACAGTGGCATTGATCCAGAAATAGCACGTGATTTCACTAGTAATACAGATAGGAACCTAAGTCCGAATGTAACTTACTTAACTCCACCACAAGAAAAAACATACTCATTTCAAGTAAATATTGGATTTTAATAAATTAGGAGGATATCAATAATGAAAAGAATATATAAATTAGGAATAATAATAGTATTGGCCATATTCAGTTTTGCTTCGTGTACCAAATGGACAGAAATAAAACCAGAAGGAACTTTTTTAGAAGAAGATGCAGTTAAGAGCGGACAAGATGTAGTAAAAATATTAAACTCTACCTACGATGCCTTGGCTAACAGATTTGGCGGAAGCAGCAGATGCGTGCAAGTTTACAATGACTTATTGGGAGATGAATTAGCAGATTTTAACATAAATGGTTCTTTTAGGCAAGTTTATTTGCGCAGTACAGGTAATTTTGAGAAAGATTTCAGAGATGATTACCAAGGACTTTACAGATGTGTTTACAGGGTTAATACTTGTCAGGAATACATCAATAAGTTCAATGATTTATTGGCAGAAGAAAAAAGTACAATTCAAGGTGAAACTAGATTTATAAAAGCATTGGCTCATTTTGAAATAGCAAGACTATGGGCGCAACCTTATGGAAGTGCCATCAATGTAAATGCTAGTCAATCTGGAATACCATTAAGAAAAATTGTTTCTATTGAGCCTGTTTTAAGAAATACGCTCTTACAAACGTATGAATATATTGCTAACGAATTAAAAGACGCAATTAACCTATTGCCAGAAATCAACCCAAGAAATACCAATAAAAAGACCTATGCAGATAAAAATGCGGCTAAGGCATTATTAGCCAAAGTATATTTTCATACCAATCAATATAGTCTTTCAATACCATTATTGAATGAAGTAATTGCAGCAAACCAAAATTTGTTAAGTGATAGCCTAAATCATTTTGACAATGCAAATTTTAGAAAAGAGTACTTGTTTGCATTTGTAAGTACTGGAAATACTGACAATAGAGGACAATGTTTTACCAGTAATTATAGAAGTGATAACGTGGATATTGCCCGTATGCTTATTTCACAAACAGCTTACGACTTTATGAAAACGGATACTAGTGATAAACGCTTATTATTGATAAAAGTAAACAAACCAGGTACTAGCAGTGAAAGTTATGCTTCAAAAAAGTATGATTTCAATTTTTTAGATGTTCCTTATCTACTTTTAACCGATATGTATTTAATGCGTGCTGAAGCATTGGCTATTACCAATCAAAATATACCAACTGCAGTAGCAGACATTAATAAAATAATATCTCGTGCTTATAAAAATCCTGCTTCGAATTTATTAACAGGAGCAGAATCAGTAAATACCATTAAACAAAGAATAAGAGATGAGAGGCGTAAAGAGTTTCTTTTAGAAGGTGATAGGGTGCAAACCTTTAAACGTATAGGAGCCAATGGCGAAACTACTGATAAAGTAAGAAATGCAGCTTTCAATTGCAACGGATTGATATTTGCATTCCATGTAACAGAAATTAGTAAAGGATTTTTACAAAACACTCAAGAAAATTGTAATTAGAAGATAAATAAAATTTATGAAAAGAATAATAATGATAACAGCATTTTTTATAAGCTTGATGGCTTGTAAAAAAGAAATAAAAGATATAGGAGCTCCTGCAAGTAAAGTAGAAGGACTGCAAGCAAATTGGGTTTTACAACGTTGTTCTATGGTTGACGAATTATCATTGACCAAAGAAAGTATAAAAATGGGAGATTATTTTACCGTTAAGAATGCTGCTCTTAAACAACCTAATATCAAATTTGCCATTAACAATGGCAATAGAATATATACGGTTGATACTACAAATGTGTTAGTTAACTTTTTTCAAGCCAGTTCTGGTACTTGGAATTTTGACAATGACGAATTCCCTACTGAAATTGCTTTTAACCCAACTGGAGGTACTACATTTACCTTGCCACTTGGCGGCCCTATAAGAACGGTAGATCAAGTATTGAAATTGAGAAAACCAGTTTATTGCGGTGGGGAGTTAAAGTTTTCTTATGTTTTAGAGTTTGAAAGAAGATAATTGAGAGGAGCACAAAAATGAAAAAAATAATAAGTATAATCATTTTTTTGGGTATTTGGACTTCCCATGTTTACAGTCAAGTTAATTGGATAGAACCCGCTAATCCAGATGTAACAAAACCAATTAAAATTTACGTTGATTTAAGTAAAACAACCAATACCAGTTGTAAAGACAATCCTGGGCCTTTTTATATTTGGACTTGGAAACCAAAAGAGCACCCAACTGGACACCCGCTTGTAAATGGAACGGGTGAAAAAGCTTGGAAAAGTTCAAATGATGCACTGAAAATGACAAAGGATGCCGCAAAAGGAGAGTTTGTTTGGTATTACGAAATGACCCCAACAGAGTTTTATGAAACCAATGCTGCTGATGTATATAAAAATGGTATTTCTTTATTGGTTAAACCAAAAGATGGGGGAGGATATGGTGACCCTGATATAAAAACAGAAGATCTTAATTTTGTAATAGAAGCACCCAAAACGGATAGAGGCTCCTTTTATCCAGTTCCAGCTTTTGTTTTCCCTACAGAGGTTGTAAATTTTGTGTACGATAATAAAGTAGAAAAGAAGCAAAGTATGAAGGGTTTGGGAGTAGATTCGGTATATATACTGCTAAAGGCTAATACCATTGATACAGTAACATCCGTTACTAAAACATTCCAAGTAAAAACAATATTCACAGTTTCTGAGAATGACCAACTTAAAATGACCTATGATGGCAATGGCATTTTCAGATATTCTCTTATACCCACAAAGTTTTTCAATATGCCTAACAACTTAAAAATTGTTGATGTAGAAGCATTTATTGTAAAGTTAGGTTGGCAAGGCATTGACGATCAAAGCGATTTGATTAAAGTGAAATTCAATGTATGTAATTAGTACCTATCAATTGTAAAAAAAATAAAATGCAACTTCTCAAAAAGAAGTTGCATTTTTGTTTCCTGAAAATTGTAATCATCATTGAAATCTTTTGCGATAAAGAATAAAGTATATATTTTAGGCTATTTTACCATTTTACTATACACTACGGTGTTACTTTTTATAAGTAATAGCGAACATATTAGTATAAATATTAATTATTGGCATAATCCATTTTTAGATTGGATAATGAAACAAGCTACTCATTTGGGTGAAGGATGGTTGGCAGTGCCTGTTTGCTTATTAATTATATATAAAGATAAAAGGTTGGGTTTTGCTATTAGTGTAATATGCATTGCAAGTGCACTAATCACTCAGTTTAATAAACACTTTGTTTTTGATAACGCTCTGCGTCCGTCTATTTTACTAAAACAATTCAATTTGCATTTTGTAGAGGGTGTAGAAATGCTTGGATACCATAGCTTTCCATCAGGACATACTACTGCTGCATTTGCCGTTTTTACTACTTTAGCTTTTATATATCCAAAGTCAAAATTCCAAATTGCCTTTCTTTTTCTGGCTATTTTAACAGCTTTTTCTCGCATTTACTTATTGCAACATTTTTTAAGGGATACTGTAGTAGGCTCTTTAATTGGATTTGCCACTGCTTTCCTATTATATTGGGTTTTAATAGAAAGAAAACAAAGTTCTGGAGGCGTAAAAGATGCTTAAGATATTAGGAAATAACCCTTATTTTTATGTGGCCCTCTGGGGTGCTATTTTGTTCATTCCTTTTTTGGGAAACGTGCATTTATTTGATTGGGATGAAATAAATTTTGCGGAAAACTCCCGCGAAATGTTCCTAACGGGAAATTATGAGCAAGTTCAAATTAACTTTCAACCTTTTTGGGAGAAACCACCATTGTTTTTCTGGTTACAAACAATATCCTATCACGTTTTTGGCATCAATGAATTTGCAGCTAGGCTGCCCAACGCCATAGTTGGTATTATAGCCTTACTTTGTGTTTTCCATGTTGGGCTTAAGTTCTTCAATTTTCAGTTTGCTTGGATTTGGGTTTTATGCATTACAGGTAGTTTTACTCCTCATTTGTATTATAAAAGTGGTATTATAGATCCATTATATAATTTATTTATTGGAGCAACAGTATTTCAGTTTTTTCTAATTTCACAAAAAAAGTCGTACAAACAAAAGAACAAACACGCCTTATTTGCTGGCCTATTGATTGGAGCAGCCATATTAACAAAAGGACCAGCTGCCTTACTTATTTGCATATTGGCATTGATAGTCTATTTAGTTATCAATAAGTTTAGTTTTTTCTTTGGTTTAATTCAAATAGCAATATGCACCATAGCCGCTTTTACAGTAAGTGCTACATGGTTTGGCTTTGAATTGGCTCAAAATGGTACTCAATTTTTAAAAGAGTTTATTTTATACCAAATAGATTTATTCAAAAATCCAGTAGCAGGGCATGGGCAACCGTTTTGGTACCATCCTTTGGTTGTTTTAATCGGCTGTTTCCCTATTTCAGTTTTTGCTATCAATATGCTGTTAAAAAGGCAAAATGTGGAACTAGATAAACAGCAAATGGCTTTATTTAGATGGAGTCAGGTACTATTTTGGGTTGTGCTTATATTATTTAGTGTAGTAAAAACATATATATATATAT
>JANMIV010000205.1:0-2457 GCA_031375995.1 Bacteroidota bacterium | reverse complement strand
TTTAAATACAATGCTTTTTGTGTAATAAGTGATGGTGTAAATAATAAAACTGGTTCACTTTTTTCGGCTTACGATTTTTATTATGCTTGGCGAAAAATAAACCCACAAGATGAACCTGTTGATGGCATAGATTCACTTTTTAGTATGGTAAAAGGAATGTTCAATAAACAACGTTTGTTGGATGTAATTCGTAATTTTATTTACTTTCCAGATACCTCAAAAAATGAATCAAAAATACTTTGCAGATACCCTCAATATTATGCAGCTACCAAACTGGTAGAAAACATAAAATTGAACATGCGACCACATGGAAATGGTAAAGGAGGAACTTATTTTGGTGCTACTGGTTGCGGTAAAAGCTTCACCATGCTTTATTTAACACGTTTGTTAATGAAAAGCACTCATTTTTCAAGTCCAACCATAGTTTTAATTACCGATAGAACGGATTTAGATGATCAACTTTCAACTCAATTTACCAATGCAAAGCTATTTATTGGCGATGACAGTGTGATTAGTGTTGAAACTCGGGATGAGCTAAAAACTTTATTACAAAATGGAAAAAGCGGTGGGGTGTTTTTAACAACCATTCATAAATTTACCGAAAGTACTTCACTTTTAACAGAGCGAAACAATGTGATTTGCATTTCAGACGAAGCGCATCGTTCTCAAATCAATCTTGATCAAAAGCTGAAAATTACTGAGAAAAATGGTGTAGAGATCAAATATGGCTTTGCTAAATATTTACATGATTCGTTGCCAAATGCTACCTATGTTGGTTTTACAGGAACACCTATTGATGGTACGTTAGAAGTATTTGGTGATCCAGTTGATTCATACACCATGAAGGAATCGGTAGATGATGAAATTACTGTAAAAATTATATATGAAGGAAGGGCTGCAAAAGTTTTATTAAATGATGAAAAACTAAAAGAAATAGAAGCTTATTACAGCAAATGTGCAGAAGAAGGAACTAATCAATATCAAATAGACGAAAGTAAAAGAGCGGTTACTCAAATGGAAGCCATTTTAGGTGATCCAAAACGTTTAAAATTAGTAGCTGAAGATTTTATAAAACATTACGAAACCAGAGTAGAAGAGGGGGCAAGCGTGGAGGGTAAAGTAATGTTTGTGGCCAATAGCAGAACAATTGCTTATGCGTTATATACTCAAATTATTTCTTTACGTCCTGAATGGTCAATAGTAAAAGCATGTGATGAATACATTGTTTTAACTGATGAAGAAAAGAAGGAACTAAAGCCAATTGAAAAAATTAAAATGGTAATGACTCGTGGTAAAGACGATCCAAAACCAATGTATAATTTATTGGGTACAAAGGAGTACAAAAAGGAATTGGATAGGCAGTTTAAAATAGCCAAATCAAACTTTAAAATTGCCATTGTAGTTGATATGTGGCTTACTGGTTTTGATGTGCCTTTTTTAGACACCATTTATATTGATAAACCAATTCAAAGACATTCACTAATTCAAACTATTTCAAGGGTAAATAGAGTGTACGCAGGTAAAGAAATGGGTTTAGTTGTTGATTATATTGGAATAAAAAGCAATATGAACTTAGCCATAAAAATTTATGGTGGTGGAATTGGTGGTGGTAACTTTGAAGGAATAGAAAAAGCAATAACAATAGTTAAAGATCAACTTGATTTATTGAAAATGCTGTTCAGAAACTTTGATAGTACATTGTTTTTTGAAGGAACTCCATTACAAAAACTAAAATGCTTAAACAATGCTGCCGAATATGCTCAATTAACAGATGATATTGAAAAACGATTTATATCAATTGTAAAGAAACTTCGTTCAGCATATGACTTGTGTTGTTCAAGTGAAGAAATAACGCAAGAGCAAAGAGATAAAATCCATTTTTATTTTGCAGTAAAAGCCATTATTCATAAACTTACCAAGGGTGAAGCTCCAGATTCAGCCCAAATGAATGACAAGGTAAGGCAAATGATTGAAGAAGCATTGATTAGTGAAGGAATAGAAGAAGTTTTTAAAATTGACGAACATAATTCAAAGAATAATATTGATATTTTTAGTGAGGATTATTTGGCGCAAATCGAAAAAATAAAACTGCCTAACACTAAAATAAAACTACTTCAAAAACTACTTGCCAAAGTTATTGAAGAGTTTAAAAAGACGAATAGAATTAAAGGAGTTGATTTTTCAAAAAGGTTAAAAAAACTGGTTGAAGTATATAATGAACGTAAAGATTTTGATGTTTTACAGATTCATGTATTAGACGATGTAGCCGAACAATTCGCAAACATGTTTAAAGACATTCTAGCAGAGCGAAATTCGTTTCTGGAACTAGGTATTGACTTTGAAGAAAAAGCATTTTATGATATACTTAAAGCCATTGCTGAGAAATATAAATTTGAATATCCAGAAGATAAACTGATTAAACTTTCGCAAGATGTAAAATCAATTATTGATGATAAA
>JANMIV010000200.1:0-1712 GCA_031375995.1 Bacteroidota bacterium | reverse complement strand
GGTTCACCTACTGAATTAATAGTAATGATGTTTGTATATGAAAAAAATGGGGTAAAAGAAGAGTTTGACATGAACCATATTCCTTCAGATACTAACTACAAATTTGTAGATAGGAAAGATGTAGTAGTACGCGAAGGCTGCAAACCACCCATTCACGATTTTAGCCTTACTGGACCAAACGAAACCAATTATACCGACAGTCTTTTTGCTAACAGTGGCTATAAATTAATTCTTGTCCAAAAATCGGTTGATGCAGGACGAAAAGGATTGGAGAAACAAATAGCACAACTTGCCGCTGATTGCGCTGCTGATAATAAACAGTTTTGGGCTTTAACAGCTACCTCGCCTGAAAGAATAGAACAATACCGCCACGAAAACCAATTGGCTTTTTCTTATTATCTTACGGATGGTGTACCGCTTAAATCAATGGTTCGCTCAAACCCAGGTTTGATATTGATGAAAGGCAGCACGGTAGTAAAAAAATGGAGTGCCTATAATTTCCCCACTTACGACATCGTAACAAGGTATATTCGCTAGGTAGCTTTTTATTTAAAGCAAATACCATTCAATCATATTGCTAATTTATAAGCATCATTCAAAATAGCGTAGTATATATTATAGGTATGCCTGGCAGTGGTAAATCATCTTGGGGCAAGCAGCTAGCCAAGCACAAGCAGTATCAGTTTATTGACTTGGATGAGTTGATAGAACAATCGGAAAAACAAACCATAGTAGCCCTTTTTAAAACCAAGGGAGAAACTGTTTTTCGTGAGTTGGAACAGCATTATTTATTAAGTACCCTGCATTTAACCAATACCATTGTAAGTTGCGGTGGAGGTACCGCCTATTACTTTGACAACATGGAATTAATGACTAAACATGGTAAAACTATCTATTTAAATGCTTCAAAAGGGCTTCTAACCAATAGAATTTTGAACTCTAAAAAGCCCCGACCCATGTTTCAGGGCTTGTCAAAGGAAGAAATAAGCCAAAAATTAGCGCTCCTTTTAGCAGAGAGAAAAGCAAAATTTGAGCTAGCTACTTATACTTTCCATGTACCAACAGAAAGCCTGCAAAGCTTTATAAATAAGGCATCTTGGCTTGTTTAACAGCGCAATAAAAAATTAAAAACCTTGCAAAACCGCGTGCTTGTTGATAATGTGTGAAAATTTATTTTAAATTATTTTTCAAAAAAAACGCCTCAACACTTGACTTTTTAAATAGTATAGCTACTTTCGTTACGCAAAAATTATTAAACAAATAAACAACTATGAACAAATCAGACTTAATCGATTCAATGGCAAAAGCTGCCGGTGTAACTAAAGTTCAAGCTACTGCTGCTTTAGATGCTTTCATGTCATCAACTCAAACTGCTTTGAAGAAAAACGACAAAGTAATTTTAGTAGGTTTTGGAACATTTTCAGTAACTAAGCGTGCTGCACGTAAAGGACGTAACCCACAAACAGGTAAAGAAATTAACATTCCTGCTAAAAAGGTTGTTAAGTTTAAAGCTGGTACTAACTTACAAGCTAAAGTTAAGTAGTATTTATACTTTATCTTACCAAAAGCGCTTCCAACAAGAAGCGCTTTTTTATTGCCCCAAACTTTGCTTAAGCAATAAATACTTCAAACTGTTTCTTTTTATTAAACTCCACGCTTACATGCTCCTGAAAAGTAGTATTTAGCTGAATACCCACATAATTAGCAGATAC
>JANMIV010000167.1:0-12503 GCA_031375995.1 Bacteroidota bacterium | reverse complement strand
CCGACAACGGCTCAGGTATTTCTCCAGAATACCACAAAAAAATATTTACTATTTTTCAGACCCTAGAAACACGAGATAAGGTAGAAACCATGGGTGCTGGACTTGCCATTGTAAGCAAAATTGTGGAAGAAAATGGTGGTTACGTGTGGGTTGAATCTGATGAAGGACAAGGTGCCAAATTTTATTTTAAATGGCCAATACCTAAAGACTCTATTGCCTAACTAGTCTGCAGGGCTAAAGCCAATCAATGACATTACTTTATCTGCCTTTACCTTTAGTTCATCCACCGTATTTGCTAATAAAGTAATATGTCCCATTTTTCGGATAGGTTTACTTTCTTTCTTACCGTATAAATGAATATAAACTCCTTCTATAGCGCTTATCTCACTCCAATTATCCAAAGTATATTTTCCACTAAAATGAGAGGGACCCAATAAATTGATCATAGCAGCTGGTTTTAATATAGCTGGACTCCCAACAGGCAAACCCAACAATATTCTTACCAATTGCTCATATTGCGAAGTGTAGCAAGCCTCTATGGTATGATGACCAGAATTATGAGGTCTAGGAGCAATTTCATTTACCAAAATTTCATCCTTGGCGCTTACAAACATTTCTACAGCAAATAAGCCCGGACTATTTAAACAACTTACAAGCTCCATAGCCATCTTTTTTGCCTTATTTGCAACTCCTTCTGTTAACTGTGCAGGTGCAAACAAAAAAGTAACCAAATTGGCTATTGGATCAAATTCCATTTCAATCGGATCATAAGCTACTATATTGTTATAAGTATCTTTGGCTACTATAATGGCAATTTCCTTTTCGCAAGGAATAAATGCTTCTAATATGCAAGGTGTTTGAAAAGGAACAGCTACATCCCCATTTAAAAAAGTTGCACTGTTTAAAATGGCTACTCCCTTGCCATCATATCCATCTTTTCTAGTTTTAGCTACAAATTTAGCCGTTCCTAATTGGGCAACAGCTTCCTGCCATTCTTTAGCATCATTCACCAATATGAAAGGAGATGTTGGTATATCATTATCTATATAAAATTGTTTTTGTAAGCCTTTATCTTGTATTATTTGCAATACTTTAGGCGATGGAATGATTGTTTTGCCCTCTTTTTCCAAAGCCAATAAAGCTTCTGTATTGATATGTTCAATTTCAAAAGTCATTACGTCTGTTGCTTCTGACAAGGTTCTTATTTTAGTTTCATCGTATAAAGAGCCCTCTATAAATTGATTGGCTAAACCATAACAAGGACAATCGCTCGTGTTTTCTAAAACAGTAAACTCCACGTTCAAGCGCAAAGACTCTTCAATCATCATACGTCCCAACTGACCCCCACCAATAATACCTATTTTCCGTTTTAAAATGCTCATTGCTTAATACATACCTTTAATTATTTGCAAGCGATAAAACTTGCTTATAAAACTCTTCATATACGGGAACAATATTGGTAATATCAAAAGTAAGCGCTCTTTGCAAAGCATTGTCCTTGAATTGCAGTAAACGCTCTTCATTTTCTAATATATATATTCCTCTGTTGGCCATAGTCTCTGCATCGCCAACTGGAGCCAAAAAACCAGAAATACCATCCTGTACCAACTCTGGAATACCCCCGGCTAAACTAGCTATAACTGGCACTTGGCAAGCCATTGCTTCCAACGCAGCCAGCCCAAAACTTTCTGTTTCACTAGGCATTAAAAACAAATCGCAAACACTTAATATTTCTTCCACCGGATTTTGCTTTCCTAGAAACAAAGTATAATCACATAAATTTAGTTCCCTACATAATATTTCAGCATTGTGCCTCTCTGGCCCATCGCCTACTAATAGCAGTTTAGCAGGTATTTTCTCTCTTATTTTTCCAAAAATTCGTATTACATCCTCCACTCTTTTTACCTTACGAAAATTAGAGGTATGCACAATTAGCTTTTCATTCTGAGGAGCAATGGCTTTTTTAAAATGCTCTTTAGATTGCTTTTGAAACCGAGTAACATCAATAAAATTAGGTATTACTGTTATTGGTTTTTGTGTTTTAAAATGCTTGTAAGTATCTTGTTTTAAGAAATCTGAAACTGAAGTAACAGCGTCTGACTGATTAATGGAATAGGTTACTACAGGCTCAAATGCCGCATCTTTTCCTACTAAAGTAATATCTGTTCCATGCAAAGTAGTTATTACTGGTATATGAATACCTTCTGTAGCTAGTATATGCTTGGCCATAATAGCAGCAGAAGCATGAGGAATGGCGTAATGTACATGTAACAAATCCAATTTTTCAAATTTCACAACATCTACCAGCGTGCTTGCCAAGGAGGTTTCGTATGGAGGAAAATCAAAAAGCGGGTATGTACTCACATTTACTTCATGGTAAAATATATTACTCATAAAATAATCTAATCTAGCGGGTTGCTTATAGGAAATAAAATGCACCTGATGCCCTCTTTGTGCCAAAGCCTTGCCAAGTTCAGTTGCCACCACGCCACTTCCACCATAGGTAGGGTAGCATACAATTCCAATTTTCATTAAACAGTAATTTATTTAATTTTTTAAAGTACAAATGTTGCTTATTTGTTTGGAATAGGAAATTTTTTTTTCTGATATATATCTTTTACAAAAAAAAGGCAGATAACTCTAAATGAATTACCTGCCTTTTTCAATTGGTAAACAACTTATAAAACCGCCACCTCTTGCAAGTTAAACTTATAGCCAATTCCTCTTGACGACTGGAAAAAAACAGGATTTTTAGGATCGTCTTCAAAATACTTACGCAAATTCAGCATAAAATTATCAACTGTTCGTGTATTGGGAATTACATTGTAATCCCAAACTACTTTTAAAATATGTTCCCTACTTACAACAGTATTCTTATTCTCTATCAACAACTTAATCAATAAGGTTTCCTTCTTGGTCAAATCAATTTTGCCCTCTATTCCTTGAGCTTGGTGGCTGTCAAAATTGACCCAGTTGTTTCCAAAATGAAAAATATTAGGCAAAGCCTTTTCATTGGAAAACATTTTATCACGCTTATCAAGCAGTTTTTTTATTCTTATTAGTAATTCTTCTAACTCAAATGGCTTGGTAATATAATCATCACCACCCTTTTTTAAACCCTCAATGCGCTCAGAAGGTGTGCTTTTGGCTGAAAGAAACAATATTGGTATATTCTGATCGTGCAAACGTATGTTTTCACAAACCATATAACCATCCATTTCTGGTAACATAATATCCAAAACAACTAAATCAAACTTTCTTTCCCTAAAGGTATCAATTGCCTTCTTGCCATCGCCAACCGCAATAACATGGTAATTCTCTAACTCAAGGTTAAGTTTTAGTGCATGTTGCAAATTCTCTTCGTCTTCTACTAATAATATATTATTCATCATCTTAAAAGGGTTTATGTACTATTTAAACTTCAACTATGTAACTAATACGTTAAAAGTTACTTCAAAGTTTGTTCCCTTTTGTTGATTATTTTTCACCTCAATAGTTGCATCATGTAATTTTAAGAGATTATTAACAATAAACAGACCTAATCCAGTTCCTTTGCTTTTACGGGTCTGTTCATCGCCAACCCTAAAGAACTTAGCAAACAGACGCTCTTTATCTTTATTGGATATGCCTATACCGTTATCTATTACGTTTACTTTAATATGCTCATTATCTGACTTAAGAACAATTGTAATGTTTTCGTCAGAATATTTCTCGGCATTGGACAATAGATTAATAAAGATGCTTTCCAACGCAAATACGTCTCCATTTAAATACACATGCTGTTCAATATTCTTGATAATGCGATTATTCAAGCCTCTAGGCGCAGCATACTGATCAATAATGTCATTTAAAAACTCACTAAAGTTTATTTCTTTAAATACTGGTTCATAGCGTTTTGTCTCCAATTGAGCTGAAAGCAATAAATTATCTACCAAATAGGCCAATCTATTTACATCATTCGTTGCATTTAAAAATATTGTTTTTTGTTTTTCCTTATCCAAATCATGCTTCAATAAAGTAGCTAAATACAATTTTATGGATGCTAGTGGTGTTTTTAACTCATGCGTAACTGCTAATAAAAAATTATTTTGCTGCTTGTTTAAAAGAATGCTCTTTTCAAACGTTTTATAAACCCATAAAATACCCCAAATCAATAGAACAATCATTACAAAACCCTCTGTAATATACATCCATTTCTTTTTTGTTAGTAATTTATCTGCAGTTTGAATTGCTTTTTCCAACTTGATATACGCACTCTCCCTTGGCCTAATCATGTAACCATTAAAAGGATTGATGGTATCCATAAATAGTAATTCTAGACTTGGAAAAGATTGTTTAAAATAGGCTTGCATTTGGGTAGTATCTAAAAAAGACTCCTCTTTTATATCTTCCTCCATTTCTACTGATGCCTGATAACAAAGTACTTCTTCCTTTTCTACTTCTAATTTAGCATTCTTTATCTCTAACCTTTTTATCTCCTCACTGCTTCTAATGTGAGCAAAGCCCCACCAACCAAAAGCCGCAACAATATAAATAGAAAGACAAATAAAAATAATACGTGGTTTATCCATAAATTGGTTAAAAGATTGCTTATAACTCCCACATACCTTTACGCTTCGGATGGAGGTACTTTTTTATATTTAACCAAAAAGCCAATATTAAATAAACTAAAACTGGAGAAGCCGCTGTAATAAATGATGTATATATAAAATACATTCTAATTATATTAGAGCTAATACCTAATTTTTCTCCAAGGTAGGCGCATACCCCAAATATGTTTTTCTCTACGTAAAATTTTAACTTATCCATTATTGCAAAGATATTATTTGGTTCACTTTATTTACTGTAACAAATAAAACACTTTTTTATTAATTAAGTATTACTAACTTTTGATACGCCTCCTCAGTTTTTCCTTGTGAACGCAATTTTACTTTGTAAATATAAACTCCTTTTGCAATTGGGTCTCCGTAATCATCTTTCCCATCCCATGTTATATCACTAAAATGGCTTGATGCAGCAAAAATATCCTTCTGAAATGACTTCACTACTTTACCAGAAACGGTAAAAATTTGAATCAATACTTGCATATCCAACCCAGCCTTGTTATGGTCAAAATGAAAAGTAGTATTAGTAGTAAATGGGTTAGGATAATTTAATACATTATTTAGTGCCAACTTATTGTCGTTTGCCACCACAAACTCAATTTCAGCCTCACCTGCATTGTTAAAAATATCGTATGCTTGAAACTTTAACTTATGTCTGCCATCAGGTAAATTTTTGTAATTGTAATTTACCACCCCATTCTGATATGTGTTTAAATCAGCCCTATAAAAGTCATTCATTACCACAGCATTCAAATTGTCTTTATTGATAACAGCATTTAAATCTCTTCCAACCCCTCTGCTAGTGGTATTTATGCCATTTTCATCATAAATTTTAGCAATAAATAGTGCGTTTGGCGAAACAGTACCTCCATTTACAAACTTTTCATCATTCATATAAAGTTGAATTTTAGGCCCTTCATTATCATTCCATACTGTGTCAAATGTTCCACCCACTATTGCTCTTCCTTCATAGCCGCTAGCATCCACTGTATCATTGTTTGCATAGTAACTTATTTTACCCAATCCAAATTCATATGAAATATCTTTAGGAACAATGAAACTAAATACAAATTTTCCATTTTTTACGGTTGCAGCCCCTTTGTATATTTTATTGTTTTGAAGCTTAAAAGATTTTACTGTTTTCTCTGGCTCATTGTCAATAATTGGATAAGTAGATTCTTTATCAAATACGGTAGGGTAAACTATGCCGTTGAATGTACTCATTAAGTTATTGTTTTGATCTATTACTTCTCCTTCAATTGTAACTTTACTTAAGGCTTTTATTGTATCCTTAAAAGTTTGAATTGGTTTATTATTTATTGTATTTGTTCTTACAGAATATTTAGGTAAAGCCAATTGCAGCATTGGGTCGCCTAAAAGAGTAAAATTTCTAGTATTGTAAAAATTAGAAAAATTATTTTTGGTTTGCATCATTAAATCTCCAAAAGTTTTGGGTTCCATAATGGCGTTGGAGTCCAAACCTATTTTTGAATTAAATACTGCGTTTAACCCATCATTAGCGCCCCAACCAGCATACACCAATCTAACAGTAGTAAATAAAGATATAGGCCCTCCATTGGAATTTAACAATGCTAACTCGCCAGCTGCTAACCTAAACGGATCGTCAAACCTGCTAAACTCGCAGGTAGCAGTCATTAGCAATGGCATATTTTCTTTTTTGTTCCAACTATTTATTTCATCTACATTCAAAATGCGTCTGGCACTCCAACCTACCTCTCCCCCATGTCCTACATAGTTAATTATTAAACTTCCCTTATTTACCGCATTGGTAATAGCTGTATTTACTTGGGGAAATCGTTTCCCTCCTGCAGTTCTCAACGGCTCAAAAGAATTTGTATAAATTTTCTCAATATTGAACTTCTTAAATGGCTTTACATACGCGTTTGACAATGTCTCACAAACATCTAAAAAGTTAATCAGATTATTATCATCATACTCATCATCCGCTATATAAGTAAGTCTATTTCTCCAATCTCCAAAACTGCTTTTCGTTTCATAATATACGACTTTATCAACCAAACTTTTCGCTTGGTCTTGGTCTTGCACAGGAAAACGGCCGATTCCTATATCCAATAAATCCCCTGCGCTAGGATTTATTAAGAAATTACCTTCATTATCATCTAAGCAAACAAAATAATCATCTGTGCAGTAAGCACCAGGGTAAACACCATTCAATTCTTCATAAGTAGGCACATAATTGGTGTTAACAAATTCCTTCTTTGTTTTGGCCCAATTACCTTTATAATCATAACTGGCTCGTCCAAATAAAGTTACATATTTTAACCTTTCGGTAGCACTGGTATATTTTTTATAAAACATACGCAGCATATCTCTAATTGCTGTTATGTCTTGTCCGCCACCACCAAATTCATTGTATATTTCACCAACGTTAATTACATGAATTTTAAATCCATTCTTTTGGGTGTGATAATCAGCTAGGCCCTGCGCCTCGTTGATAAACTTTTCATGTGTAATAATAATTCCTTGAGCGGCAGTAAGTCCATGTAAATTCTGGTTTCTAACTCTACCAATATACGTTGGCTGTGCGTAATTCCCTCCATCAAACGCTACAAATTTTCTCAAACTATCTGCAGTTGCAGCAAAGGTGTACTCCAAATTATTAGCATCAAAAGTGCCTTGAATTGCAAACACCCTAGTTACATTGCTTACATCCCAAATAATAAGATTCCGTGATGAAGTAAACTTATATTGAGCAATACTATTTGTATTTACACTTTTTTTATCGCTAAATACTATTTGTTTGCCCGCATTCCTTAAAAAAGACCTTGCATTGATTGTATAGTAATCAAGCCACCCTGTTGCACCTTGGGCAATGTTACCATTATATGTATAACTTATATCCAATCTTCCTGAGTTGGTTTTAAACGTTGTTTGTTTTGCATTTAGTGATGCATATACCTCATCATACCTTAATGAAATGGGAGAGCAATCCTGATTAAGGACTAGTTGGCCATTTATAGAAACATCAAAATTCTGAACCTGAGAAGATCTACCGGCTACTGATGAACTAAAAATAATAGCTTCACTTGTATCAAAATCATTAATAATATTTGTAAAGTTCCGAACAGGCTCTCTACCAAACTCTTCCCCATACCAATTTTTTCCTGTTTTCACAAAGTTGGTAAGATCCTCTTCATGATGCTGCAAAGCATCGTATGTAGCGCTTATATAATTGGGATTAGGAGCAGATGGGATAGTATTAATTCGCTTACCTGGACTGTTTGCCACATTTAAAAAAAAGTAAGTTGTATCACAATATAAGTTGGGTTGGGCGAGGTATTTATTATTTGCTTTATCATATATCCAAACTTCCTTTTGACTTTGTCCATAAAATAGAATAAAATCATTTTGGTTAAATTTACCATCACTCTCTCCTTGCACCTGAATTGCATTCTCCTCCAAATCATCATATCGAGCAATTGAATTGGGCTCAGGTAACATACCAGCCCCATTTCCATAAATTTTTATATTACGTGGATCAATTACATCTACTTTAACACCTATATTTTTCAGAAAGGTATAATCTATTCTATGAACCGCATTGCTAAATGTAGCAATTCTATACCACTCACCTTGAGCCAATACGGAATTAGAGGCATACCCATTTTTACCAAAATATTGAGGTAAGCGCATTTCATCATTTGTTTCTACCTCAATTTCAAAAGAAACAATGCGCCTTAAAACGTTCCCCTCTCTCTCATATGGAATAAAATTAATGAAAAGATACGATTGGCCTCTTTCAAAACCAACAAAAAAATCTGCTCTATTCTTTTTAGAATCAAATTTCAACAAATCATCGTTATTCACTAATTCAACCTCAGAACTTAATATATTAATTTTACTGCTAATGATTTTATGACCACAAATTCCCAGTTTGGAAATGAAAATTGGAATCAGTTTTTGCTCATTTCTGTAGGTAGCTCCAACAAATTTTGTTTGCATTTGACCATGTAAAACCGTTTTGGGTTGCTCCCAAACAAGATTTATAGTTTTTTTAATTTTTAAGGCAAATGCCTGAATACCAAAAAATAAAAGGAGTACTATTTGTAATAAAACTTGTTTTTTATTAATTTGGCTGAATAAATATTGCATATAAAATGTGAATTTAATTATACTTGAAAACTAGTATTATAAAAAACTAGTAACGACAAACATACTAAAAAAGTATTTTAAGCATTTAAAATAAGTAATAATTTAACTTAATAATTACTGAGGGAAAATTAGAGAAATGACCATAAAAAAAACTGTCTTGAACAGATTCTTTGCATTTTTGATACCTATGATGGTATTAAGTGTAGTGGCATTTGCTCAGGATCCTCAATTTTCTCAATTCTATGCCAGTCCTGTTTATACTAATCCAGCTTTTGCAGGCTCTAGTAAAGTAGGTCGTTTGGTTTTAAATACACGTAACCAATGGCCTTCAGTATCTGGAGCCTTTAGAACTGTAAATGCCAGTTATGATGAACATTTTGATGCTATTAATGGTGGATTCGCTATACAAGCACATTATGATGAACAAGGAACTGGAACCTTAAGAACGACAGGTGTCAATGTAACGTATGCTTACCAAATTCCAGTAAGCCGCTCTTTTACACTTAGTTTGGCTCTACAAGGTGGTTTTATGCAAAAAACTGTCGATTTTACTAAATTTCTTTGGTTTGACCAATTAGGAATTTATGGATACAAGGGGGCAACTGCACAAGTATTGCCAAACGAAGGACAAGCAAACATATTCCCCAATGTAGCGGCAGGACTGCTTGGCTATTCAAAAAATTTCTATTTTGGGTTTGCAGCACACAATATGACTGAACCAAATCAAGGCTTTTTTAGTACTGTGTCAGTGCCCATCTATAGGCGCTATACAGGGCATATTGGTTTTGTTTTACCACTAAGAAAAAGTATTTATAAAAAGAAAAATTCCTACCTATATCCCAATGTGCTTTATATGCAACAAGGTTTTGCAGGGAACAATTTTTATCAACTGAACTTAGGAATGTATGCCAGTAAAGGTAGTTTGGTTGGCGGAATTTATGTAAGACGCACTTCTGTCAACACGGATGCTTATATTCTTGTTTTCGGAATTAGAACTGAAAAAGTGAAAATTGGATTTTCTTATGATGGAACGGTTTCAACTGTGAGTGCAGGGGCACCGAGTTCATATGAAGTTTCTCTTGCGTTTGAGTTACGTAAAAATGTACGCAGAAAAAATCCGAGACCTATTCATTGTCCTGATTTTTAATAAATTTGCGCCATGTCTAAGTTTATTAGAATATTTGTTGTGCTTTTCTGCTGCCTGCTTTTAAATTCAATAAAAGCCCAGGATCCTCAATTAAGTCAATTTTATGCCTCACCAGTATATACTAATCCTGCTTTTGTTGGTGCAGCAAAAAAATTACGCATTGCTACCAGCGCAAGAAACCAATACACCGCACTAAGCAAACAATACAATACTGCAGTTGTATCTTTAGATGTATATTTACCCAATGCCAAAAGTGGCTTGGGAGCTTTGATTTCTGCCGATCAATCAGGCGATGGTTTTTTAAGGACGGTTACTTTTGGTGGGGTTTACAGCTATAATTTAAGTATATCGAGAAAGTGGAATGCTAATTTTGGCATTTTAGGAGAACTAAGACAACGGTCATATGATTTTAACCAATTTACATTTGGTGACCAGTTAGATGGTGTATTAGGAAAAGTACGGCTTTCTGGCGAAAACCCTGGAAACGAAAATATTGCCTATCCCAATTTTGGAGCGGGTGCTTTGGTATATAATGAATATATCTTTGGTGGATTTGCTATTCATAATCTTTTGCAACCTAATCAATCCTTTTTCCTGCGAAATTCCAATAATGAGGCACTGCTGCTCCCAAGGCGCTATACCGCTCATGCTGGTGCTAACATTGTTTTAAAAAAATCGCGCTACGAACAAAATAGAGTTGTACTTTCTCCTAATATTTTATTTATGAACCAGCGAGAGTTTTACCAAGTAAATGCAGGTACTTACTTAAGAAAACAAGCACTCACAATTGGTTTATGGTACAGGCAAACCAGTCGCAATGCGGATGCACTTATTTTTCTTGCTGGACTTCGTTTCCAAGGATTTAGAATTGGTTATAGTTATGATATTACAGTATCTAATGCCCGCACGGCAACTGTTGGTAGCCACGAAATTTCACTCGGTATAGATTGGGCCATTCCTAAAAAGGCAAGGAGCAGGTACGGAAAACCATTAAACTGTCCCGAACTTTAGTTATATCCAAATTTTAGTCTTATCTGCTTGTTGTTTTATAAAATTGCTTTTTTATAAACGGATTTACTGCTTAAAATCAAATGGCATTTTTAAATAAAAAGTTTGTTTTATGCTAGTAAAAATTATTTTTGCACCACAAAAAATCGATTTAATCAATAAATTATGTCAAAATCAGGAGTTGTAGCTCAGGTAATTGGACCAGTTGTAGATGTAAGTTTTGCATCTAGTAATGAGTCATTACCAAAAATTTTAGATGCGCTTTATATCCCAAGACCCGATGGTTCGCGTCTTATTTTAGAATGTCAAAGACATTTGGGCGAAAATATGTTACGTGCAATTGCAATGGAAGCTACCGATGGATTAGTTCGCGGTATGGAAGTAGTACCAATGGGAAGTCCCATTTCAATGCCAGTTGGTGATCAAATCCGTGGACGTTTGTTCAATGTAGTTGGTGAAGCTATTGATGGTATGAAAGTAATGGATAATTCTGCTGGAACACGTTCTATACACCAAAATGCTCCTCGTTTCGAAGATTTATCTACGGCTTCTGAGCCATTATATACTGGTATTAAAGTAATTGACTTAATTGAGCCATACGCTAAAGGTGGTAAAATTGGTTTGTTTGGTGGTGCAGGTGTGGGTAAAACGGTATTAATTCAAGAATTGATTAATAATATTGCAAAAGCATACGATGGTTTTTCAGTATTTGCTGGTGTGGGTGAGCGTACCCGTGAAGGAAATGACTTATTGCGCGAAATGATTGAATCAGGTATTGTAAAATACGGTGATGATTTTATGCATGGCATGGAAGAAGGCGGATGGCCTTTGGATAAAGTAGATTATACTCAATTAAAAGACTCTAAGGCAACCTTTGTTTTCGGACAAATGAATGAGCCTCCTGGAGCACGTGCACGTGTGGCTTTATCTGGTTTATCGGTAGCGGAATATTTCCGCGATGGTGATGAGAAGTCTGGTGGACGTGATATTTTATTCTTCGTTGATAATATATTCCGCTTTACTCAAGCTGGTTCTGAGGTGTCGGCCTTATTAGGACGTATGCCTTCAGCAGTAGGTTACCAACCTACTTTGGCTTCGGAAATGGGAGCAATGCAAGAGCGTATCACTTCTACTAAGCGTGGTTCTATTACTTCAGTTCAAGCGGTATATGTACCTGCTGACGATTTAACAGATCCGGCTCCTGCAACCACATTTGCCCACTTAGATGCTACAACGGTATTGAGTCGTAAAATTGCTGAATTAGGTATTTACCCTGCGGTAGATCCTTTGGATTCTACTTCGCGTATTCTTTCTGCTGCCATTGTTGGAAATGAGCATTATGATTGCGCGCAAAGGGTTAAACTAATACTACAACGCTACAAAGAGTTACAAGATATTATTGCCATTTTGGGTATGGATGAGCTTTCTGAAGAAGATAAGCTGACTGTGTCCCGCGCTCGTAAGATTGAGCGTTTCTTGTCGCAGCCATTCTTTGTGGCCGAGGTGTTTACTGGCGCGCCCGGTAAGCTCGTTCCATTGGAAGATACAATCAAGGGCTTTAAGGGCCTTTGTGCTGGCGAATACGATCATTTGCCGGAAGTTGCCTTCTA
>JANMIV010000148.1:0-3239 GCA_031375995.1 Bacteroidota bacterium | reverse complement strand
CGAAAAGCTTGTAACTGCAATTGAATAAGCTAGTATTATTTTTTTCATGGGTGTATTTTTTATTTTATGTAGCTTAATACGCCAATAGCATTATTTTGTTACAAATCATAAAGAAACTTTTTCAATTAACTTGTTTACAGATACATAAATTTACTCTACCAAGCCAAATTGGTTAAAATGGTGCCAAGTATGTTTGGTAAAAAACTGAATCCATTCTTCATTATTCAATAAGCCAAAAATAGGGTGGTTCTTGTTTTCTATCGCTTTATTAAACAATAAGTCGGCTAATTGGTAATGAATGGCTTCAAAAGCATCAATTGCAGCTTCCATGTCTTTGTACTTGGATTCAAATGAAATTGTCTTTGTAAAATCATTGCTTACTCCTTGCTTAAAGCCTCCTGACGACCAAAGGAAAACTTTTTTTACTTTATCTATTTTATCTGCTGGTGTTAAAACGGGTATTGCCATGTCAGAAAAAGCATACCCACATACTAGTGTTAAGTGCTCTATCATTTGTTGGGCGTTCATGGTACCAAAACGAGCATGTGTTTCTGGTTTTAATTCGCTGCGTAAAGCGGCAAAGTCTATGTCTGGAAATTTTGTAAAATTCATATTAGTTGTTAGTTGATGGTTGTTTGTTGTTATATATACTTTGTTTGTTGTTCGTTTCCATGGGTTGAAACCCATGGTTACAATATTTGTCGTTCCTACGGAACTTTAATTTTTTTGCCTTAAGCTAGAGGTTAGTTGCCAGCTGCCTGAAGCTAACTTATAGCCCCCCATTTATTGGTTTTGCGGTACAGCATGAGGTATTGGTTCAGTATAAGGTGTTCGGGCTTTTCCAGTGTACCATCTTTTTCCAGTATTAGCGTAGCCTCATTGCGGGCTTTCTCTAAAATCTCTTTGTCGTCAATAATACTGGCTATGCGTAAGTCCAATACACCACTTTGCATGGTTCCTTCCATATCGCCAGGACCACGCAATTGCAAATCTACTTCACTAATTTTAAATCCATCATTGGTTTCTACCATTGTTTTCATGCGCAATTTACCATCAGCACTTATTTTAAAATCCGTCATCAACATACAATAACTTTGTTCAGCTCCCCTACCCACTCTTCCGCGCAACTGGTGCAATTGCGATAAACCAAAACGTTGCGCACTTTCTATAATCATTACACTGGCATTGGGCACATTTACTCCTACTTCTATTACAGTAGTAGCCACCATTATATTGGTTTGTCCCTTTACAAAACGCTGCATTTCAAATTCTTTTTCCGCTGCTTTCATTTTGCCATGCACCATGCTTACGGCATATTGTGGCAAAGGAAATTCTCTGCATATACTTTCATAACCTTCGGCTAGGTTTTTAAAATCGAGCGTTTCGCTTTCTGCTATTAATGGATATACAATATATACTTGCCTACCTTTACTGATTTCATTTCGTATAAAACCATATACTTCCAATCGGCTATTATCGTATTTATGTATGGTTTTAATGGGTTTTCTACCCGCAGGTAATTCATCTATCATACTGGTATCCAAATCGCCATAAAGGGTCATTGCAAGCGTTCGGGGAATGGGAGTAGCTGTCATTACCAAAATATGAGGAGGGTGCTGGTTTTTTTTCCAAAGTTTAGCCCTTTGTTCCACACCAAATCTATGTTGCTCATCAATAATGGCTATTCCCAATTGCTTAAAAGCTACTGCATCTTCTATTAGTGCATGTGTACCTATAAGTATGTGTATTGTTCCATTTTCCAACCCTTCATGAATGGGCTTTCTATTTTTCTTGGTAACAGAACCTGTTAATAGTTCAACCCGTATGGGCATATTTCCCAATAAACTCTTGATGGTTGCAAAATGCTGGGTTGCCAATATTTCTGTTGGTGCCATTAATGTGGCTTGGTAGCCATTGTCTATAGCCATAAGCATACTCATTAAAGCTACTACCGTTTTACCACTTCCCACATCGCCTTGTATAAGCCTATTCATTTGCTTACCACTTCCCATATCTGCTCTAATTTCCTTCAATACTCTTTTTTGAGCGTTGGTCAATTCAAAAGGCAGTTGGTTTTTAAAAAAATCATTGAAGTAAGCACCTATTTTAGCTATTCTAATGCCATTGTATATGGTATGTCGCTTTAGTTTATAACGTAAAATACGCAATTGGTTAAAGAATAACTCTTCAAACTTTAAACGTTGCTCTGCTGCATTTAATAGCTGAAACGACTCAGGAAAATGAATTTGCAACATGGCTTGCTTACGGGAAATAAGCTGGTGTTTTGCTACCAAATAATCGGGTAAATTTTCCTCTATTTGCAAGCGTGCATCGGTGAGTATAGCATTGCATAGTTTCATTATAAACTTGGTATCTAAACCTCGTTTTTTTGCTTTTTCACTTGCATTGTAAAGCGGCATCATTTTCAAATACAGCTTTTCATTTACCTGTGCAGGGTCTTCTAAACTGGGGTGTACCATGCTAAAAGTACGATTAAACTCAGTAAGCTTACCAAATACTACATACGGTTTTCCTGCCAATAAGCTTTCTCTAATCCATTTTTGCCCTTGAAACCAAATGAGTTCTATGGTGCCCGTTCCATCGCTAAAATTAGCTACTAGTCTGGCTGCTGGGCCTTGCCCAACTGTTTTTATTTGGCTTATAGTTCCTTTTAGTTGTATGTACTGCATGGTATCATCCAACTGACTCACTTGATACATTTTACTCCTATCAATATGCCTGTAAGGAAAGTAATACAGCAAATCGTTAAAAGTAAAAATGTTGAATTCTTTTTGCAATAATTCAGCCTTGGCAGTGCCAACGCCTTTTAAATATTCTATTTTAGTATTTAGAAATGTATTGCCTTGCATTTAGTATTGGCAATAATAACAAAAATAGCCACAGACTTAATAGTTAAAGCGTAAAATAAGCCGTTTGGGCATAAAAATTAAGAAAAACTGCCATTCCACATGATTTAGAAAGTAGGTGTTTTTATCTTTATATGCTGCAAATTAGGTAAAATAGTTGTTCCTTAAAAACAGAAAGAACTGCTTTTATAAAAATTATTGATAAATCAATATAATTATAGCAATTTGAAATTATTGGGTTATACTCTTTAATGCAGCCTGATAAATTTTATTAACACTACTCTTCTCTATTGCAAATAGAATTTATAGGAAGCATGGTACTTATTACTTCGGCCTTAGCCTTTACCTTCAGTTGCTTATCAGTAAGTATTG
>JANMIV010000144.1:0-9023 GCA_031375995.1 Bacteroidota bacterium | reverse complement strand
TGCATTTTCTATCATTTATATTGTATTGGCAAATATTCGAAACTAAAAAAGTGCAAATCAGTAAGTTTTTCTTACTCAAATTGAGCCGACTTGAATAGCCAAAATATTAAAAGAATTTAAACTCACAACATTTTAAAAACTACAATTTATTGATTTTGAATAGCTTATACTCAATTTTACATCCTAATATCCACATAATTTAAAAACTTCCTTTTTTTAGCAAAAACTGCTTTATTTGCACTCACAATTTATCATCTAAAAAAATAAAAACATGTCAGAGATTTCAGAAAAAGTTAAAGCAATCATTGTAGAAAAACTTGGTGTAGAAGAAAAAGAAGTTGTTCTAGAAGCTAGTTTTACAAATGACTTAGGGGCCGATTCATTAGATACAGTTGAATTAATCATGGAATTTGAAAAAGAATTCAATATTGCAATTCCAGATGACCAAGCGGAAAAAATTGGTACTGTTCAAGATGCAATCTCTTACATTGAAAGCAATGTAAAAGGTTAATTTGAACGAACTTTACAAAATTAAAAACCAAAATTAATCTCCCAAAACTAATTTTACATGCCATCACGCAGAGTAGTAATTACTGGCCTTGGAGCACTTACTCCTATAGGTAACAGTTTAAAGGAGTATTGGAACGGATTGTCAAATGGGGTAAGTGGTTCTGCCAATATTACCCAATTTGATACTTCCAAATTCAAAACAAAATTTGCTTGCGAAGTAAAAAACTTCGACCCAACTCAATTTATTGACCGCAAAGAGGCAAGACGCATGGATAGATTCACGCAGTTTGCAATGATTACTTGCGATGAAGCCGTTGTTGATAGTGGATTAAAGCTTGAAACAGTCAATAAAGATAGAATTGGAGTAATATGGGCATCAGGCATTGGTGGTTTAAAAACCTTCCTTGACGAGGTTTCTTCTTTTGCAAAAGGAGACGGAACGCCTCGTTTCAGTCCGTTTTTTATCCCAATGATGATTGCAGATATTGCTGCGGGTCTTATTTCCATTAAATATGGTTTTAGAGGCCCGAATTTTGCTGTTGTATCTGCCTGTGCTTCAAGCACCAATGCAATTGGAGATGCTTTTATGTATATACAATCCAATAGAGCAGATATGATAGTAACTGGAGGCTCTGAAGCAGTAGTGAATGAAGCAGCAATGGGAGGATTTAACTCCATGAAAGCGCTTTCTGAACGCAATGATAGCCCAGAAACAGCTTCTCGCCCTTTTGACCTAGACAGAGATGGATTTGTGTTAGGCGAAGGTGCTGGTGCTTTAATTTTAGAAGAACTAGAACACGCAAAAGCGCGTGGTGCCAAAATATATGGCGAAATTGTTGGTTATGGAGCCACCGCAGATGCTTACCACATGACTGCTCCTCATCCTGAGGGAATTGGAGCCTCTAATGTAATGATTGCTGCATTAAATGATGCTGGCATGCAAGCCAGTGAAATTGATTACGTAAACGTACATGGTACTTCAACCCCGCTTGGAGATCCACAGGAAATAAAAGCCATTCAAAAAGTTTTTGGAGAACATGCTTATAATCTAAACATTAGTTCCACCAAATCTATGACAGGACATTTATTGGGTGGTGCTGGTGCTATTGAAGCCATTGCTAGTTTATTGGCCATTAATAAAGGAATCATTCCTCCTACAATCAATCATTTTACAGATGACCCAGCCTTTGATACACGCTTAAACCTTACTTTTAACAAAGCACAAGAGCGTGAAGTAAAGGTGGTATTAAGCAATACTTTTGGTTTTGGCGGACACAATGCTTCTCTTATTATCAAAAAATTTGAAGCTTAAATTTGATTGCCCTCCTTTCATTACTTAAATATTATTTCTCTGCAAATAGGTTTTTGTACCTAAAAATCAGACAAATTACTGGTCTAATGCCAGTAGATTTGAATTGTTATAAGCAAGCTTTACGCCACCATTCTATTTCTACTAAAATACACAATAGCGGAAGTAAAGACAGCAATGAACGATTAGAATATTTAGGTGATGCTATTTTAAATTCAGTTATAGCAGAATATCTTTTTAAAAAGTATCCTTACAAAGATGAGGGCTTTTTGACTGAACTTAGATCAAAAATTGTAAGTAGAATAAGCCTTAATGACTTAGCTCTAAAAATTGGTTTGAGCAAATTGGTGGAGTATGATAAAAAAAGCATGCAGAATATCAATTTACGAAATAGTATATTTGGTAATGCTTTAGAAGCTTTTATTGGAGCCGTATTTCTCGATAAAGGATTTAAAGACTGTAAATGTTTTATTATTCAAAAATTGCTTCGTTTCCATATTGATGTAGATAAACTGCAACAAACAGAAACCAATTTTAAAGGTCGCTTAATTGAATACTGCCAGAAAAACAGTTTGACACTCGACTTAAATGTGGAGGAATTAAGCGTAGGAAAACAAAAGATTTACAAAATAAATATACATATTGACGGCCAATTGATGGGAGATGCTGAACATACCAATAAAAAGCAAGCAGAACAAATGGCTGCCCAAAAAGCAATAACAAACTTCAACGTCATAAATACCAATAATAGGGTAAATATGGAAGAGAATAATGTTTAACAATTTTCAATTTTACAATTATGAACGAAGGATTTTTACTTTTTTTAGAATTGGTCAAGTACTCATTACCAGCCTTGGTCATTTTTTTAGTGGTTTACTACCAACAAAAAGCTTTTTTTGATGACAAATACCATAGGCGTGTGCAGGAGTTTAAAAAAGAACAAGATAAAACATTGTTTCCTTTAAAACTGCAAGCCTACGAGCGACTTATTTTATTGGTAGAACGTATTAGCCCAGAAAGTTTAGTCCTTCGCATTCATCAACCAGGAATTGCAGCTTCGCAACTAAAAATTGATTTAATTGCTAGCATCAACCAGGAATATAATCACAATATCTCTCAACAATTATACGTATCGGCTCAGTGCTGGCAAATGATTAGGGTTGTAAAAGAGGAAATGATTAACCTTATAAATACTTCCTACTCAAACCTTGGCCCCAATGCAGTGGGTTTAGATTTAAGTAAAGTAATTTTTGAAGAGATTATAAAAATGAACGATACTCCAACCCATAAAGCACTCATATTTATCAAAAAAGAGTTTGATATTATGTTCTAAACCGCGTTTGCATAAAAATCTATAATCTAATACGAATAACTTGAGCAAAACAATTTATCTATTTTATTGAATAAATTTATAATATTGCCAATCATAAAAACTAAAACTAAAATACTTATTTAATGGAATTATATTTGGACTCAGCCAATCTGAAAGAGATTGAAGAAGGCTTTAAATTAGGCTTTTTAAATGGTTTAACTACCACTCCCACTTTTATGCAACGTGAAGGCATAACAGATATTGATGGCATGATAGTAAAACTATCTAAAATAGTACCTGTTTTACAAATTGAAGCTTTAGGAGATACCGCTGAAGATATTTTAAAAGAAGCACAACGTCAGTTAGATTTAGGACTAGATATAAAGAAAACGGTATTTAAAATTCCTGTTTCATTAGAAGGAGTGCGTGCCTGCCGCTTATTACGCAACCATGGAATGATGGTAAATGTGCACTTAGTTTATACCTTACAACAAGCTTATATGGCTATGCAAGCAGGTGCTACCTATGTTTGTCCGCTAGTTGGTCGCTTACAAGACCAAGGACATGATGCATTGGATTTAGTTGCTCAAATAGTAGATGCGGTTGACCACTATGGTTATGACACCAAAGTAATGTTTTCATCAGTAAGAACAATGGAGCATATTAGAAATGCACTCAATTTAGGAGTACACACCATTACAATTCCTTTAAAAATAATGAAACAACTGACCGAAAATCATTTTACTACAGTAGGAACCGATCAGTTTATACAAGACACTCGTTTAATGACAGTTAGGGTAAAAGAAGCTTTAAATGGCAAAAACCCTCTCGTAGAAGCCAATACCAATTTAGCTGAAGCCATCGTTAAAATGACTGAGTACGGATTTGGAGCTATTACCATTGTAAATGCAGATGGTAGCCTAAAAGGAGTATTCACCGATGGCGATTTACGCAGAACACTTACTGCCGAAGGTAGAGAAGTATTAAGCAAATCAATGAGTGAATTTACTTATAATCAACCGATTGCTATTGAAGGTAGTGCGCTTTTAAATGAAGCTGCAGGCTTATTTAAAACTACTAAAGTAGATACAATTTTAGTTACTGATAATGGCAAACCAATTGGTATGCTAGATATACAAGACTTAGAGGCTTAGTTACTCCAACTAAGGAGTTATAACAGTTTAAATACTAATAATTAGGGCTAGTAATTAATTTTACTGGCCCTAAAGCGTATATACCAGTTCATTGTTAAAGTTATACCACAAGCTATTTACAGGAACTATCGGATCATAGTCATTCATTGCTCTAAGGTTTAAGTTATACATCAAATGCTTATTGATACGGTAACCCATGCGTAAATGAGTTCCTACTCTTGGTCGGGCTAAATTGGGTACTAAATTAAGATAATAATAAACAGCAGCATCAATATTTATTAGTTTCTTAAAGGATTGGTTATAGCTAAAATAGCAATTAAATCGAGGATTAACTACTTCCACAGCATTTGTATTAGCAGGTAAACGCTCGTTAGCCACTCCCATGTAATTCCACTTTTCGTATTCTAGTAAAAAACCAGCACCCGTAGCCAAAATTAAACGCTCATCCCTGAATATACGCTTACGCATATTAGCAGTTAAAGCAAGTTTTCTTTCCAAACCCCTAGCCTCAAGCCATTGATATTGCGCAAAATACTCTGGATACAAGGATCTGGTAATATCTTTTCTAAACCTAGCAAACAAATAACCTCCACTTAATACAGTTTCTGAACCATTGGTGAATAATTGTGTATTATTGGCTAAAGTAAGTATATTTTTTTTTATACGCATAGCTACCTCAGCACGTGCTACCAATTGATTAACGGTTGATTTCTGCGTTTGTGAACTAAAAGAACCTGCTAAAACACCTGAATAATGTTGGTGTGTATCAACAGGAATAAGTACAAAACTTTCTGTAAACAAAAACTGAGAATAGCCTCTTTTTGAGATTATTAACAGTAAAAAAACGTATAAATGGTAATGTCGAATCAAAATAAAACTTACATTTCAAAATAAAAGTCTGTATGCCATTAATTCTATTCTTTATTAATCACTTTTTTTGTTAATTGTTGCCATAATTAGCCAATACCGAACTTGTACTCTAAAATTAGTTGCGTGCAGCGTTTAAATGAAACAGTATGTCAAACAAGTAATTTCAATTGGGATTATCTATTAAACACAAAAAATCGGGAATGTCCGATACGGAATTGATACAAGCATGTATTAAGGAGAATACCGTTGCCCAAAAAATACTTTTTGAGCAATATTCTTCCACGCTACTTGGTATTGGTTATAGATACGCTAAAAATCAAATGGCGGCAGAAGAAATATTGCAACTGAGCTTTATTAAAATTTTCAATAGTATAAAGCATTTTAGATTTGAGTCGAACCTGAAAACATGGATGACTAAAATAACAATAAATACTGCCCTAAACTATATAAAAGCCAACGAAAAAGTAAAATGGGAAAGTGATGTTGACACCTTAAATGATAGCAATTCCTTTGCTGTAGAGCAACTACACCAAATAGATTTGAAAACACTCATGACTTGCATACAAGAACTGCCAACAGGATACAGATTGGTTTTAAATATGTTTGCCATTGAAGGTTATTCGCACAAAGAAATTGCCCAAGAACTGAATATAAATGAAAGTACTTCGCGTTCGCAGTTTGCACGAGCTAAAGTATTATTACAACACAAACTGCAATTGTTAGGATTTGAGTTAAAAAATTATGGAAAACAGTGATTTCAACGACCTATTAAAAAGCCGGGCTGAAGGGTTTAAGTTAGAACCTTCACACGTATCTTTTGAAAATATTATGGCTGTTAAAAACAACCAAAAAAACAAAGTAAAATTCAGATTATTGATTGCTGCAATAGCTTTGCTTTTAGTTTTGTTGAGTGCAATAGGCATATACCATTTGCCTACTAGCAAAAAAACTGACACCATTGCCAACTTAGGAGATAAGCAAACGCAAGAATCAAATACACAATTAAACAGCAATAAGATAAACATTACAAAAAGCGAAAAAGAGGCAGAAAAAGCAACAAAAGAGCCTATTCCTGATTTAAAAGACAATACTATTCCTACTAATAATAACACCTCGGCAATTAATAATAGTAGTAAAAATACAATAACTGAATCAAACAATAATTCACCTAAAAAATTGACAGAAGAAAGCAAAAAGCTTAATTCTACAAACAACCTAACAGCAACAATCAATAATAGCAGTAATGTAGCAATAGTTAAATCAAATAAGAGCTTAAGCAAGAAAAGGGAAAAAGAGAGTAAAGAGATTGGCAATGACCATAAAAATACAACAGAAAGCACCGATAATCAAATATTTAATAATCAAAAAACCATACTCTCTTCCCCAAAAACAACTTTTAAAGAGAAAGCTAAACGCTCCTTGCATTCCCAAAAACAAACCCTTAATTTAGAAGAACCAGCACCTGTGCAAACTAAAGAAGCATTTGAGTCCACTCCTTCTTACAATATCAGTTCACTAAATCCCAATTATTTATTAGTAACAACAACAGAACCCACTGTTGACAAAGACGTGTTACAAAAGCCAATTACCTTCATTGCCAAAGAAGGCACAAAAACAGATAGCAATGCTCATTTACCTAATAATTACGGAGACAAAAAAAATAAAGTCAATTATGGTTTTGGTATATCGCTGTTTAATAGAAGTATGTTAATTAACAATGCCTATAATGGTGCAAGCAACTCTGTAATAAAAAATGAATTTGGAATTGCATTTGACGAAAAAGCAAAAAGTAGTTATAGTAACGGAATACTTTTTAGTATTACCCGAAATAACTTTAGCTTAGGCATAGGTGTTGCCAATACGCAAATTGAATTTGGCAAAATATATAAATATAGTAATAACTTGAATATTGCAGGTATTCCTATTGGTAACGCAGATTCATTGTTTAACTTAGAATCAAAAAATAAAAATAGTGCTGGTTACAAAACAAATGTTATTGACCAAAACCTACAGTATATTGAAATACCACTCATTTTATCTTACCAATTTGGCAAAAAGTCATTTACGGTAAATACTGCACTCGGAACATCTTTTCAATGGCTAACGAGTACCCAAACATACTTATTTGAAAGTGCAAATAATCAGGTAAATTTCACTACCATAGATGATGTAAACGACCAGCGATTTGTTCGTTTTCAAATTGCTTACACAGCGACCATTCATGCACAATACAACATAAAAAAATGGCACTTTTTTACTGGTCCTATTTTAAAAGTACACCATTCACAACTCTTTCACAACGATTTTATAGATAGACCTGCGCCATTATTTATTGGGGTAGAATCTGGAATAAAATTTAGTTTTTAACGCAACATATTACAAATACATCTTGTCAAACAAGAAACTAAAAAAAACAATTTTATGAAAAAAGCAATTTTAATAATGAAGCCAATGGTACTATTGGCAATGATTTTTAGCTTAACGCTAGGCAGTTGTAAAAAAGGATGGTTTGATGAAGAAAATGGACATGGCGGTGGCGGAGGTAATGGTGGTGGCAATGAGGCCGTAACCACTACTGGAGTGGTAGAAAGAGTGCAATGCGGAGTAAGTGTTTTCGGATCAGAAATGTGGATTAGAACTAGTTCTGGTATTTTGTTACAGCCATGCATGGTTTCCTCTTTAATTCCAATGAAACCATTGCAAGAAGGAGATAAAGTTGAGGTTGTTTATAGAAAATATACTGGAAATATGCTTATGCTAGATCCCGCTTGCAGCAAATTGTATATTCCAAACAACAATATAGTATATACCAAAGCCATAATTGACTTTATAAAAATTCAAACTACTACTAATGGCTCTTGCCCAGAAGTAACTATTATAAACACAAAACCTGAATACGATAAACTAAAAAACACTAATAATATATCCGTTAAATCAGCCAGAATTGAAGGTAGCTCATTGCTATTAGAAATAACTTATGGCGGTTGTAATAACAATACTGAATCCATTAAATTAGTTGGACAAGCAACAGAAAGAAGTGATTTACTAACTTACCAAGTAATGGCAATTAATGAAAAACCCCAAGGTTGCAAAGCTTTAATTACAGCAAACGTATGTTTTGATTTATCAATGCTTAAAGCCACTATTGATGGGTATATAAGAATACACGTAGAAGGTACTAACCAAGACCTTATTTTCTAAAAAATAATCATAGTTGATTAATAAAACAGAAAGACGCATCTTCATGAAGATGCGTCTTTCTGTTTTATATTCAGTTGTTATCGATTATTTATTCAAGCCATGGAAAAAAAAAATAATGCAGCATTTTTATTCATTCCCCTGTCAAACAAGAAACTAAAAAAACAATTTTATGAAAAAAGCAATTTTAATGATGAAGCCAATGGTGCTATTGGCAATGATTTTTAGCTTAACACTAGGCAGTTGTAAAAAAGGATGGTTTGATGAAGAAAATGGCCATGGCCATGGCAGTGGCGGTGGTAATGGTGGTGGTGGCAATACTCCCATAAAAGTTACTGGAATGATTGAAAAAGTGGGGTGCGGCAAAAGTATTTACGGTGAAAACTTATGGATTAGAACAGATGCTGGAGAGTTGTTACAACCTTGCGCACAATCATTCATGACGCTTTGCCCAATTGCACTAAAAGAAGGAGATAGAGTAGAAGTATTATACAGAAAATATACTGGAAACATGCGAGGATTTGAAATTTACTGTAAAGTTGCCTATTTCCCACACACTAAAGTAGTAGTAGATTTTATTTCCGTAATTGAATATAAGCAAAAAACGTGCGCACTTGTATTAATTACTCCTGATTATGATAAATTAGAAACTGGAGGTGTTCAAGTATTG
>JANMIV010000131.1:0-2077 GCA_031375995.1 Bacteroidota bacterium | reverse complement strand
GGCTTTACATATTGGCAACCATCATTGCCAGTATTCATTTGTATTTACTACCCAACAATACTTTTGGTGGCACTTATACCCATTACAACAATTTTATTATCTTTAAGTACTCATTTTGGCATTTGCTAAACGGACAAGATTTATACATACCTCATTTATCCGATCACTACGATTTGTTTAAATACAGTCCAGCTTTTGCCTTGGTTATGGCTCCTTTTGCCATTTTACCCAATTGGTTAGGATTGCTCTTATGGAATTTGTTCAGTACAGGTATTTTATTGTGGGCTGTTTTTAAATTAAACCTTTTTAGCAATACCCAAAAGCAAATAACCTTATTGATTATTTTTTTGGAAACCTTAACAAGTTTGCAAAGCGCCCAAACCAATGTAATGATGGTGGCATTGTTTCTATTTGCGTTTCATTTTTTCGAGACAGAAAAACCGCATTGGGCGGCACTTATGCTCATGCTTTCCGTGTTTATTAAGCTATTTGGACTCATTCTTTTCCCTTTATTCTTATTATACAAACGCAAAGATAGATTCATCTTTTGGTCTGCTATTTGGTTTGTATTACTCTTATTATTGCCTGTAATTGCTGTAAATAAAGAGCAATTGGTTGATTTGTACCTAAGTTGGTGGAATATGCTCCAACATGATCATTCGGTAAGTTTTGGACTTTCCGTTATGGGTTGGTTAAAAACATGGTTTTATTTGGAACCCGCTAAAATTTGGGTGGTGGGTTTTGGACTGCTACTCCTATTGCTGAGTATTGTTTTCAATATAAAAAAGCATACCTCAACACAAAGAGCCCTGCTTTTTGCAAGTTGCTGCATTTGGGTGATAATATTTAACCACAAAGCAGAATCATCGACCTTCAACATAGCTTTGGTAGGGGTTGCCATTTATTATTTAACAGCCCCAAACGGTAAATTAAAGCATTTCCTTTTGGTATTTTGTTTACTCTTTACCAGTTTATCTCCAACCGATTTGTTTCCACCTTATGTTAGAGTGCATATTGTAACCCCATACGTGCTCAAAGCCGTTCCATGCATATTTATTTGGTTCCATATCAATTATTTACTCTTTGCTTCTAAAACGGTCCAAAACACCACTTTAGCAGAGCAATAAAACCAATTATTATCAGCCTAGAAAAAATAGAGTTGTTTTACTTAAAATCAATTTTATTTTCGCAGAAAGTTATTTAAAAATTTAATTACTAATAAAATACAAAAAATGAAAGTAGGTATCAATGGATTTGGCCGTATTGGCCGCTTGGTTTTTAGAGCAGCAATGCACAACCCCAATGTAGAAATTGTAGGCATTAACGACTTAATTGAAGTTGACTACATGGCATATATGTTAAAATACGATTCTACCCATGGCATATTTAAAGGTACCATAGCAGTGGAAGATGGTCATTTAGTAGTAAATGGTAAAAAAATAAGAGTAACAGCCGAAAGAAATCCTGAAAACCTGAAATGGGACGAAATTGGTGCGGAGTATGTAGTAGAATCTACGGGATTGTTTCTAGAGCAATCAAATGCTTCTGCTCATTTAAAGGCGGGTGCCAAAAAAGTAATTATGAGTGCTCCTGCCAAAGATGACACCCCAACTTTTGTAATGGGTGTAAACCACAAGTCTTATTCAAAAGAAATGCATATAGTTTCTAATGCTAGTTGCACTACCAATTGCCTAGCTCCAATTGCCAAGGTATTAAATGACAATTTTGGTATTTTAGAAGGTTTAATGACTACAGTACATGCAGTAACTGCTACCCAAAAAACAGTGGACGGTCCAAGTGCTAAAGATTGGAGAGGTGGCCGTGGGGCTTATCAAAATATTATTCCAAGTAGCACTGGTGCTGCTAAAGCAGTAGGCTTGGTTATTCCGCAACTAAAGGGAAAATTAACAGGTATGAGTTTCCGTGTTCCTACCCCTGATGTTTCTGTGGTAGATTTAACTTGTCGTTTGGAAAAAGGCGCTAGCTACGAAACCATTAAAGCGGCTATGAAAGCAGCTTCTGAAGGCGATATGAAAGGTATTTTAGGCTATACTGAAGATGAAGTAGTAAGCAATGA
>JANMIV010000172.1:0-1280 GCA_031375995.1 Bacteroidota bacterium | reverse complement strand
AAAGAATTGGAGTGGATGCGTAAACAGCCCAAAGCACGTACTACCAAATCAAAGAGTAGGATAGAGGCATTTTACGAAATACAAGAAAAAGCATCTTATAAACGTGATGACTCTAAGGTAGAAATGAAAATGAAAATGGAGCGTTTGGGCTCTAAAATACTGGAAGTGCAACAATTGGAGAAGAGTTTTGGCGAATTGACTATTTGTAAAGACTTTACTTATATATTTAAACCAGGGGAGCGTATTGGTGTAATAGGTAAAAATGGAGTAGGTAAAACTACTTTGCTTAATATGCTTTTAGGTACTGAAAAGCCTGATGGAGGAAAAGTGGTTTTGGGTGATACTGTAAAAGTAGGGTATTACAGCCAATTGGGTATGCAGCTAAAGGAAGATAAACGCGTAATAGAGGTAATAACTGATATAGCGGAGTTTGTGGAAATGACCAAAGGAGAAAGTTTAACTGCTAAAACCTTGCTTACCCGCTTTTTATTCGATGCCAAAAAACAACACAATTATGTAAGTGCTTTAAGTGGAGGGGAAAAGCGAAGACTGTATTTACTTACCATTCTAATGGGCAGGCCTAATTTTCTTATTTTAGATGAGCCTACCAACGATCTGGATATTGAAACTTTAAATGTATTGGAAGAGTTTTTGGAGGAGTATGGAGGTTGTATTATAGTGGTAACGCATGATAGGTATTTTATGGACACCATTGTTGATAGTTTATTTGTGTTTGAAGGAGGAGGGCATATTCGTTCTTTCAATGGCAATTACCAAGAGTACTTAAATGAACAAGAAGAAATACAAGCTGCTGCCTTAGCCAGTAAACAAGCGGCTAAAGGTCAGGATAAGTATCAAACCAAATCAGAGAAACAAGCTGCACCGGTAGAAACCGTTAAAAGAAAACTGAGTTATAAGGAACAGAAGGAATTTGAGCAATTGGAAATAGAAATAAAGCAATTACAGGAACGCAAAGCAGAATTGGAAACTACTTTGGTGTCCCCCTCAGTAAATGGCGATATGATTGCCCAATTTGGCAAAGAACTGATAGAAGTCAATAATGCGATAGATGAAAAGGAGTTAAAATGGCTAGAATTAAGTGAATAGCAAAAAAACTGCTGGCATCTTAATAATTAGTAGAAATTTATTTTAGAAATATTTGCATCGAATAATAATAATCCTATATTTGCACCCGCTTAAAAGATGAGATTAACACCAGTTTTCTTAGAAAAATAAGCAACCGATTCCGTAGCTCAGCTGGTAGAGCATTACACTTTTAA
>JANMIV010000109.1:0-3539 GCA_031375995.1 Bacteroidota bacterium | reverse complement strand
CAATAGAGCAAGTAATACACCAATAGAAACCGCATATGTTTTATACGTAGAAAATTTATGGTGCTCAGAAGATTCAAAAAGAATGGTAGTTGAAATATGCAAAAAAGTGCCAATTACAAAAGCCATAAATTGGTTAAAAACCAAAATAGGCACCGAGTAATTTAAGCTATAACTAATTAGTGCGCCCGTTGGAGAAGCAAGGCAATAAGTAAGCATAAGGGCTATGATCGTTTTGTTTTTTAACTGTAAGCCTTTTAAAATAATGGCAAGCGCAAATGCGGCAGGAAACTCGTGCAGGGCTATACCTGCTAGCAAAGAGTAGCTAATGGAAACATTATCCTGAATAAAAGCGCCTAATGGTATGCCTTCTAAAAAGCTATGCAAACACATACTGATAATGATTCCAAATGGAATGACGTTTTTCTTAACCACATCATGCAAATGGAAATGACCATGTTCTATTCCTTTTGAAAATTTTTCCAACAGAATTTGAAACCAAAAGCCTGCTAAAATAAACATGCCTGTATATTTATTTGCATCATTATACACCTCTGGCATTAAACTTAAAATAGTAATGGAGAAAAGATATGCCCCCGCAAATGATAACAACAACTTCAGTTTTTTTTCATCGTATTTACCCGAATTGATAGCAAACATGGCTCCGGCAAATGGAGAAATAAAAAGAATAATTAAAAACAAAAAACTCATTTCTTTATAGTATTAACAGCACTCAACTTTATAAACTTTAAGCTATACCGCGCAAATGAAGCACCAAACAAACTACCTACCAAGCCCCCAAAAATTACATCAAGCGGATAATGAACTCCAACATATACTTGAGAAAACACAATTGACAGAGCCCAAAACAAAGCAATTGGAATAACCCATAAACTTACGTGCTTAAAGTAGAAAATAAAAAATAAAGCCAAGGCAAAATGATTGGTGGCATGTGCCGATATAAAACTAAATCCATTGCAACTGCTTATTAAATGCCTCACCATTCCATGCAAACTTGGTTCATTACATGGTCGTATCCTCATAAAAGTATTTTTTACTAAATTGGCACTAAACTGATCACTTAGAAAAATCATGAGGCCAATTACCAATAAAATTTTCCAAGTATTTACACCGTAATGTTTATAAAATAAGTAACACATAATAGCATAAAGCAAATACCAAGTTGATTGGTTGCGCAATATTGGACATAACCAATCAAAGAAAACATTGGCACATCCATTGTTAATTGCTAAAAACCACTGCTTATCTATATTGAGTATTTCTTCCATTAACTACTTTTTTGCGCCACAAAAACCAATCTATCACTTTCTGTTGGATCAAATTTATCAAGGTTATAATTACCAAAAACGTGCAATATTTTAAAATTAGATTGCTCAAAGAGTTTTTCAAAATCGTTTAGGAGGAGCAATTGAACCTCTTCTTGGTAAGTAAATTCTTTTCCTTCGGCTTCAAATTCAATGGTTTTTATTACTTTATTCTCTCTTATCAGTTTAGAAGTGTGAAAAGTTATTCCTTCAATAGTTTTAGTGTCTAAGCAGTTTCTTCCTAGTTTTATTTTCTCTGCATTAAAAAAATCAAGCAATAATATGCCATTGGGCTGCAAACAAGCATTGAATTGATGCAATACCTGTTGATTCTCAGCATCTGACTTAAAATAAGCAAAACTGGTAAATAAGTTAAATGCATATTCAAACTCGCTATTCTTGCCCAAAAATCTTAAATCGGCCTCCTCAAAATGCAAAGTTTCGTTTTCAAACTGCTTGGCAAAAGCAATGCTATTTGACGATAAATCAACACCTAGCACATTGAAACCCGCCTTGTTCAAAAAAACGGAATGTCGGCCTTTGCCACATGCCAAATCAATTACGGTTGAATTGGGGGGCATTTGTAAAAAAGCTATCACATTCTTTAAGAATGTTTCTGCCTCTTCATAATTGCGGTTTTTGTATAGTACATGATAGTAAGGGGAATCAAACCAATCTGCAAACCACTCTTTGTTACTTGTCATCATTTTAAACGACAAATAAAAGCATTATAAATGGAAATTACGAAAACTATCTAGCTTATTATCAAATAAAGGTACTTATAATTTGTTGGACTTAAAGTAACTTTAAACTGCAAACAAAATAAATAAAGTGCTGATAAAAAGCCAATTACTGCCCAAAGAAGCTATACCACTTTTCTAAAACCACATCTTTACTACAAATCAGTCGTTTTATATGCCTCCATTTTGCAATTGGAACCCAAACACCGCCCAGCAGTATATTGCTGCTTATACTTTATTGGGTGTTTTTTCGTTTATTTGCTTTAATGCTTAGGCTACAACTAATAGTTTTCATTTGTTTATTAGGCACTTTACAAGCCCAAAATAGATTTAAATCTATTCCGATACTCAGTGATAGCATTACATTGGACTCAAACACTATTCAAAAAAACTCTTTACAAATTTCGGATGCTAACAAAACGTATATTGAAGGAATTGATTTTAGAATAAATTACTATTTTAATGCTTTGGTCAATTTAAAAATACCAAAAGGAACTATAGTAAACATAAAGTATGGAGCCAGTAATTATTCATTTAGCAAGGTATTTAAACATAAATCTACCAGTATAATAGATGTAGAAGGAAAAGAAACAAAAAATCCTTTTCTGTATAATCCCAACGATGACAATTTCAATATTAACAGCGGACAAAATAGTGGCTTAAAGGTAAATGGTAGCATAATGCGAGGCTTAGGCTTAGGCAATGCGCAAAATGTAGTAGTAAACTCTAATTTAAACTTACAATTAAGTGGTAAAATAAACAACGATATTGATGTTTTGGCTGCTGTTAGTGATGATAATAACCCCATACAACCAGAAGGCAATACCCAGCAATTACAAGATTTTGATAAAGTATTTATTCAGTTAAGTAAAAACAATACCAAGGTAGTTATAGGCGATTTTGAAATGAATAAACCTAAAGATAACTATTTTCTTAACTACAATAAGAAATCGAGGGGTGCACAAGCACAAACTAGTTTCACTTTACCCAATAAAGCCAATTTACAAATTGGGTCGGAAATAGCCATAAGCAGAGGGCGATTTGCACGGAATACGATTACTGCTATTGAAGGTAACCAAGGGCCTTATAGATTGCAAGGAACCTATGGAGAACTATTTATTATACTCATTTCAGGAACGGAAGTAATATACTTAGACGGTGAAAGACTAAGTAGAGGGGAGCAAAATGACTACATTATAGATTATAATAGTGGGGAACTTGTTTTCACTGCTAAAAGAGTAATTACCCAATACAGCAGAATAATAGCAGAGTTTCAGTACAGTGATAGAAATTTTGCTAGGACTATCTTTACGAGTAATGCGCAATACAAAACAGATAATTATGCCATTCGCCTCCATTATTTTACGGAGCAAGATGACAAAGACCAACCATTTCAGCAAAACTTAAGTGATAATGATAAAAAAGTACTTGCTGGAGTTGGCAATAAACTAAACAATGCTGTAGTAAGCGGTGCAGT
>JANMIV010000089.1:0-4596 GCA_031375995.1 Bacteroidota bacterium | reverse complement strand
GCCAGTCCACCTAGTATGGTTATGATGAGAGAAATTACAATGGATAAAACAGGTCTTTCTATAAATTTACTAAACATGGTTATTGAGAATTAAATTTTGAAATGATTTGTTTTAACGGAATAAATTCAACAGCTATTTTATCGCCATCTTTTACATTTTGAATACCTTCAAAAATAATTTTATCGTTTACTGAAAGATTATTTTCTATTATATACAAATGAGGTAAACTTTGTTTAACAACTATGTTTTTAGCTCTAACTATATTATTAGTATCCACAAAAAACACGTAGTATTTATCTTGTATTTCAAAGGTTGATTTCTGAGGAATGATTAAGGCATTCTTCAGTTCATTAACTATTTGTACTTTTCCGCTGGAACCATGTCTAAGTAATATATCTGGATTGGGGAATTTGGCTCTGAATGCAATATTACCCGTACTTTTATCAAACTCCCCATCTATTGTTTCAATATTTCCTTTGTATTGATGTGGTTGATTATTGGCCAATAAAAGTGTAATTTTATTCTTTTCAAGCGATGCTTTTTGAGACCTTATATTCAAGTATTCTTTTTCCGAAACATTAAAGTAAGCAAACACTTCTTTGTTATTAGATATGGTAGTTAGTAAGGTTCCTTCATCAATCATACTGCCTTTTTTGAAAGGAATACGATCAATAATACCATCAAAAGGTGCTCTTATATCTGCAAAAGTCAAGTTTAGTTTTGTACTTTGCACTTCTGATTTAGCCTCTTCAATCTTGGCATTGGCTGCATCTACAAGCGCATCTGCCTTTTCTAATTCTGATTTCGATACAATATTCTTTTCGTATAATTTCCTTACATTTTCTAGTGCTAACTGATCTATTTTCAACTCGGCAATGGCAGATTTCAATTTTGCCTGTGCTTTTAACAATTCCAAATTAAACCCTTCCTTACTAATGCTAAAAAGCAACTGTCCAGATTTTACAGAAGCTCCTTCATCCACATATATACTTTCTAAGTACCCCTTAATTTTTGTGCGTATCTCCACATTTTGAATGGAGTGAATATCTGTAACATACTCACTAATATAATTGGTATCAATTACAAGTGGACTTGTAATTAGGAATGTATGTATCTCTTCCGTTTTTTTTGTGTTTGATGTACAAGCTGCAAAACATACAGCTATGCTTAATAGCATTACTATTTTATTCATTGATTGATTAATATTGATAATTGAAATGTATAAGGTCTATACGACCTTTTTAAAGTCTGCTCGATTGATGTATCGAATAGCTTAAATAAGAAAAGTTAAACGCAAATATTACGCTTTAGGTGGAGGCGGAAGTGTTTCAGGATGAAACTGCAGCGTATATTGTTCCTTATAGTCTGCTAAGCAAATTGTACTTCTTTTATATTGAAAAAAATGGATTGCATAACAACTAGGTTGCTGACTATCATCTATTTCTTCCTCCAGTTCAACATTAGCACTTTGTTTTGTTTCATTCTTATCGCTTTGCGGAATAGCATCATCCGTATTGAATAGTTTTCCAAAAAGCATTTCAAATGTGTTTTGTGAATACTTACAATCTATATTGCAGTTAACTTTGTTAATGACAACATTTTGAGCACTTAAACTAATACTAAATATCAGCAAGGCTATGAATAACCAAAGTGATTTTAAAAAAGTATGTTGACGAGATTCGTGCATTATTTTAGGGGCGTAAAAGTATTAAAATAATTGGATATACCCAATATGAGTGTGAAAAATATAATACCAAATATGTATGTTCAAAATCTATTTGTGAAACAACTTCTTTAAACATCCAAACAATTCAAATTGTTTTAATTATATTGATAAAAAAATCACTTCTCATCTTTGGACTACATTATGAGGACATTGGACATAACATAAAAAACAATAAACCCAATTCTTCCCCAATCAACTGGATTTTGAGCATTTATACATATAGTATATATTTGTATCGGTACATCAAAAACCACCTATCAATATACACTAAGCAATCCTAAAAAAACGCAAGCAAAACCATTACAACAATGATTCAATTTAAATATACTATTCTATATGTTCAAGATGTAACCAAAGCAATTGAATTCTACGAAAATGCCTTTGGCTTTCAACGTAAATTTATTACACCCGAAAACGATTATGGAGAACTGGATACCGGCAATACCATTCTTTCCTTCGCATCTATAGCACTGGCAAAAAGCAACTTAAAAGACGGATTTACAGAAAGTAGCTTAATGCAAAAACCTTTTGGAATAGAATTGGGTTTTACAACAACTAACGTAGAAGCTAGCATTAAATTAGCCTTACAAGCAGGTGCCCAAATAGTAGAAGAACCAAAAACTAAACCGTGGGGACAAATAGTGGCATACATAAGAGATACTGATGGGTTCCTAATAGAAATTTGCACGCCAATGGCATAAGTATAATGAAGGCTAAAGCTAAAATTAATCACCAAAAGTACCCATTAACTTGCAAAACATGACCTCAGAAACGAAAAGCACATTATTTTCGGAATCAAACATAATTGAACACATGGTAAGCATACCAAGTGGACAAATTGAACTAAGAGATGACAGAACTAAAGCACATTGGACTGTAAAAATAGAACCTTTTTTACTGGCCAAATTTCCTGTTACACAAAGTCTATATTGGAGTATAACCCATAAAAAGCCAAGTACCTTTATAGGAGAAAACAAACCTGTAGAAACCATTACTTGGTATGATGCAGTAGTATTCTGCAATACATTATCAGAAAAATGGGGACTTAACCCTTGCTATAATATAAATAAAGGCAATGGTACTATTACGTTTGACCAAACGCAAGAAGGATTTAGGCTGCCAACAGAAGCTGAATGGGAATATGCATGCAGAGCAGGAACAAAAGGAATTAGATACGGTGATATAAACCAAATAGCTTGGTATAAAAACAATGCAGAAAAAACAACCCATAACGTAGGACAAAAAGAACCCAATTCATGGGGTCTGTACAATATGCTTGGCAATGTTTGGGAATGGTGTTCTGATGTATATGATGAAAGTGTGTACGGCACATACCGCATATTTAGAGGAGGGGGATGGTTTGATGAAGAAAGAGGCTGCATGGCTACCAATCGCAGACGTAGCCACCCAACATCATTTAAAATTGATGATCTAGGATTTAGAATAGCCAAAAACATCCCTAAGAAAGCGCATCTCTAAAAATTGAATTAGCATAAAAACGGCACTTTCTTTTAATTGCAAAAAAATTGATTTATTCTTTGTATGGCAGAACCACTCAAAAACTACTATAACCAAGCACTTATTGATAAACTAGCAGATAACCTAGCCCTTCATTACAGTGCTTTTAATAAAAAAAAGTTCATAAACCATGTATTTAATAACGAATGGGATAGCAAAGAGCTAAAGCAACGCATGTGGCATATTGCCAATAGTATCCATATAGCTTTGCCTATAACATACCCCCAACAAATTGAAATACTAAAAAAAGTAGCCCCACATTTCAATGGGTTTATTGCCATGTTTTTCCCTGACTTTGTAGAAGTATATGGTTTAGAAAATTTTGCTGTTTCCATTGATGCATTAACTCTTTTTACACAATTTTCGAGCAGTGAATTTGCCGTTAGACCTTTTATTATTAAGTATCCGAAACAAATGCTCAAACAGCATATAGCTTGGAGCAAGCATAAAAATTACCATGTAAGGCGTTTGGCAAGCGAAGGAATCAGACCCCGATTACCTTGGGCTATGGCTTTACCCGATTTTAAAAAAGACCCTGCTCCTATTATTCCTATTTTAAACAACTTAATGCAAGATTCGCATGAATACGTGAGACGCAGTGTAGCCAATTGTATCACGATATTTCAAAAGACCATCCGGCTATTGTTTTACAATTCATCAAACAATGGCAGCACCAAACAACTGAAACAGATTGGATATTAAAACATGCTTGTAGGGGTTTACTAAAAAAAGGAAATACGGACGTTTTAAGCTCCTTTGGCTTAAACCACAAGCATAAAGTATCACTACTCCATTTAAGTATAGATAAAAATACGCTGAAAATAGGCGAGCACTTTCAATTTAGTGGTAGTGTACAATTACTAGAGAAAAAACCCGCACAAATACGACTAGAATACCATATTTATTATATGAAAGCCAATGGAAAACAACTCCCCAAAATTTTCCAAATAGGAACCTATACACTAGAACCCAATATGCCTTTTGAAATAAATAAAAAACATAGCTTTATCAATTTAACTACCCGTAAACATTACAAAGGCCAACATACTTTAAGCATATTGGCCAATGGCAAAGAATTAGAAAAGATAAACTTTTGGTTAACCGACTAGCTAAAATCTATAGCCAGCAGTAAGCATAAAATTCATAAAAGTAATTTGGTTTTCAGCCGAATAATTCACTTTTCCAGCTTGTTTTAACTCGTAAGGTGTTTGATAGCTTTTACTCCAAGTATAAGTCATAGCACCATCAATAAAAAAATCAGATGCAAACCTATCAATCGAAGGAAAAATAAATCCTAAACCTGCCGTTATACTTTGTGTTGGTTCATTTAAAACAATTCCTTTAGAATTGGA
>JANMIV010000084.1:0-3288 GCA_031375995.1 Bacteroidota bacterium | reverse complement strand
CTCTTTTGTAGGCAGCGAAAATCAAACTTACACTATCCCGGCACTTGTAAACAAGCAAAAATACGAACTAAATGTAAAGCTAAATTTAGGTTTAACCCTAGGCCCAGTGCAAATTAAAGAAGAGCGCAATAGGGAGTTTGTGAGTACTTTTACCATTGATCCAAAACCATTAAGTGCGCTACCGAATATTTCAGGAAATTTCGAGCAAATTTTAAAAACATTACCCGGTGTTTCTTCCAATAATGAATTAAGTGCCCAATACAATGTAAGAGGTGGCAATTTTGACGAAAACCTTGTGTATGTGAATGATATTGAAATTTACCGCCCCTTTCTACCCCGAAGTGGTCAGCAGGAAGGATTAAGCTTTATACACTCGGAACTAGTAAAAAACATAAAGTTCAGTGCAGGTGGTTTTGAAGCCCGATATGGCGATAAAATGAGTTCTGTACTAGATATAAAGTACAAAGATCCCAAAAAAGCAGCTTCATCAGTCAATATTGGCTTATTGGGAGTACAGGCCCATGCCGAAGGTGCTACTAAAAATCTTCGATTTACATATTTATTAGGCGTACGCTATTGGTCCAATAAATATGTGGTTTCTACTTTTGATGTAAAAGGAGATTACCAACCCTCATTTACTGATGTGCAAACATTGCTTACTTACCATTTTAGATCCGATTTAAGCTTAAGTGTACTCGGTAGCTATGCGCAAAACAGGTACTTTTTATCGCCCACCGACAGGCAAACTACTTTTGGTACTGCCAAGCAAGCACTGCAATTGAACATATTTTTTGGTGGAGCCGATTTAATGGAATACCGAACGGCTACTGGTGCAGCAAGTTTGGTTTTTAACCCTACACGCAAAACACAACTTAAATTAATCGGTTCTATTTTTTACAGCAACGAAAACGAATTTTTCACGATTGAAGGAGCTTATCGCTTAAGCGAACTAGAAACAGACCAAAGTAGCAGCAATTTTGGACGAGCCAAAAACTTAAGAGGTGTTGGCTATTTTATTAATAATGCCAGAAATACCATTGAAGCCAAAGTAATCAATATAGGGCATAGAGGAACGCATAACAAAAAACGCAGTAGTTTGCAATGGGGCGCATTTGTACAAACGGAAAATATAAATGACAAACTAAAAGAATGGAATTACCTAGACAGTGCTGGCTTTGCACAGCCAACTTTAGTAGGCGACAGTGTAATTTTATTGCCTAACTATTTAAGAACAACTTTGGCTTTAAATACTTTTAGGCTAAATGGCTATATACAAAATAGTATGTTGCTACAAAAAGCAAGCAATATGACCATTACTTATGGTATAAGAAGCAACTGGTGGAGCTACAACAATGAGAATGTAATTAGTCCACGCATACAATTTGCTTTTGAACCCAACCGCAGGCACAATAAGCAAATACTCGATTCCAATAGTCAAAAGAAAATGCGCAAAAACTGGGTTATTAAAGCTGCTTATGGCTGGTATTACCAAACTCCTTTTTACCGTGAGTTACGCGGATTTGATGGCACTTTGAATAAAAACATACAAGCCCAAAGATCTATACATTATGTAATTGGAGCCGATATGAATTTTAAAGCTTGGAACAGACCCTTTAAATTTGTGGCAGAGGCATACTATAAAGATTTAAGTAATTTAATTCCTTATGAAATAGACAATGTACGTATCCGCTATTTTGCCGACAATACCTCTAGAGGATACTCCACGGGTGTTGATTTTAGGGTAAATGGAGAATTTGTAAAAGGCACTGAAAGCTGGGCAAGTTTAAGCTTTATGGATACCAAAGAAATTGTAAGCAAACAAACTGATAAACAAGGGCAGCCAGAAGCCGAAAGATACATACCCCGATTAACCAATCAATTGTTTCAATTTGCTATTTTCTTTCAAGATCATTTGCCAAACAATCCTAGTTACAAAGTAAATATTATGCTTGTGTATGGAAGCGGATTTCCTTTTGGCCCCCCAGATAGAAACAGATACAATGATACGTATGATATGCCAAGCTACAGAAGGGTGGACATTGGTTTTACCAAAGATTTAATAGCTGAAGACAGCAAAAACAGAAATAGCTTTTTAAAACGCAATATTAAATATGCCAACTTTGCCGTTGAAATATTCAATATTTTAGGAGTAAACAATACCATCAGTTATACGTGGTTGCAAGATGCTAGTGCACAAACCTGGGCCGTTCCCAATTACTTAACCTCACGCAGAATAAATCTGAAACTCCTTTTACGCTTTTAATCATCAAAATTATTGTTGACTAAGCAAAAAAAGTGTTCCTTTGCAATATGAAAACAATAACAGCTCGCTTCTTTATGCTTTTAGCCTCTGCGCTAATACTTAAAGTTTGCTTTGCCACACCATTGTTTAATAGCACACCTCCAGCCTCTAACAAAATAAGTATTGACGCTGCTAATTCATTTCAGCATGTTTTATTGAATATTACTGACAATGAACTGGAAGAAGACGAAAATGAGGAAACAAACAATACCAAATTCTTTACGGAACTATACTATTTAAGTGCCTTAATTCATCAGGTAAAGCTTGAAAAAAACAGGAGCAGCAATGCTCATTTATGTCAATACTTGCCTAAGCAAACTTCCATTTTTAAGCAGGTAAACTGTTTTAGAATTTAGCACTTAGGCCATTCACGAAACTCTTTTTAGAGTTCACGCCTAATTCCATTTATTTATCGTTTAAAGACATTTGCATTGAGCGGGCACATTTATATGCTTGTTTCAAAATGTCTTCAAATATTATCTTTCAAAGGCATGCTTTTCAGCCTATGAAAAGCAATCAATTAAAATGAAAAATAATGAAATAAACTTTAGCGAGCATAAGGTTTTACATGAGTTAAAGCACTATTTGCCTGCTCAAGCCCCATTAAAAGATTTTATTCATCACAATACTCTTCATGCTTTTCAAAATAAGCCCTTTCACCATGCTTTATACAATGCGGCTAAGATATTTGGTTTCAAAACCACGCTTTCGCTTAATGACTACCGATCATTATATAAAAAAGGGCTTATCAATGATGACATATTGGACAGCATTATTACTACGCAAAAAGGCGCAAGCAACCTGCCTTTATGGAAAAACAAATTGCTCCATGAACAATACCCCTATGCACTAGATTCGAGAATAGGAAAGATAAAAGATAATTGGAAACAACACTATAAAATAGATATGGATGCATTGGTACATCCTCTACTATTTAGAATAGTCTGTAGTTATTTAGACCAGGGCATAGCCATTTGGAACTTTCC
>JANMIV010000068.1:0-2271 GCA_031375995.1 Bacteroidota bacterium | reverse complement strand
GAGAAGCTTCGAGACCAGAAAAAACTAGAGCAAAAAGAAGTTGAGGTAGACCGTGAACAAATTGCCCGTAAAGCGTTGGTGGCTCTTCAAAGCAGAGAAAAATTTCAAGCCTTTAGTGAGGCAGATATTGAGCGGCAAGTGTATAGGCAGAGTGCAGGCAAATTATCCAATGCAGATACAAAAGAACTAATTGAAAAGATAAAGGTTTCAAGCCTTCAAGAAATTGGCTCACACGCTGAGAGGTTTGAGAGAAAAGCATCACCGCATATACAGGCTAGAAGGGATAAGCCATCAACTATAAAGGACGCAAAAATTCAGAGCACCACGCTATAAAAGGCGAGGGTCTTAGATTTTATTCACCAGAAGAAGCCATTATTGCTTACAATGAGCGCAAAGTAGATTTGCATGCATTTGTAAAATGTAATGTAATGGTGAAAGAGGGTGATAACCTAAGTAAGCAAACTATAGAAACTACGGTTGGTAGAATATTATTTAACCAAGTTGTACCTGCTGATTATGGTTATATCAATGAATTATTGACCAAGAAAAACTTAAGAGATATCATTGGTTCTGTAATTGCAGAATGTGGTATGGATAAGTGTGCTAAATTCTTGGATGATATTAAAGATATTGGATACCATTTTGCCTTTAAAGGAGGATTGTCATTTAACTTAAGTTATGTAATGATTCCTGAAGAGAAGGAGAAATTTGTGAAAGAAGCACAAGCGGAAGTAGAGGAAATTTGGAGTAACTACGAACAAGGATTTATTACCAATAACGAACGTTACAATCAGGTAATTGATATTTGGACACGTATTAACTCACGTTTAGCTGATACATTATTAACTCAATTGAAAAACGATAACCAAGGATTTAACCCTATCTATATGATGTTGGATTCTGGAGCGCGTGGATCAAAAGAGCAAATTCGTCAGTTGGGCGGTATGAGGGGATTGATGGCTAAACCACAAAAGAATTTAAGTGGTGGAACTGGGGAGATTATTGAGAATCCTATTCTTTCTAACTTTAAAGAAGGTTTATCAGTAATTGAATACTTTATTTCAACCCACGGTGCGCGTAAAGGTTTGGCGGATACAGCTTTAAAAACTGCGGATGCGGGTTACTTAACACGTAGGTTGCATGATGTGGCTCAAGATATTGTTATTAATGAAGAAGATTGTGGTACTTTACGTGGTATTCCAATAAGTGCATTGAAAGACAACGAAGAAGAAGTAGAAAGTTTATATGAACGTATATTGGGTAGAACCAGTTTACATGATGTATTCGATCCTTTGAGCGGTGATTTATTGGTAAAAGCTGGTGAGCAAATTATTGAGAAAATAGCAGTAAAAATAGCAGCTAGCCCTATTGAAACAGTAGAAATTCGTTCTGCACTTACTTGCGAAACGCAATTAGGTATTTGTGCTAAATGTTATGGAAGAAACCTTTCAACTGGTCGTATGGCACAGCGAGGTGATTCAGCAGGTGTTATTGCAGCACAATCAATTGGTGAACCAGGAACACAGTTAACTTTACGTACATTCCACGTGGGTGGTACCGCTTCTAATATTGCAAACGAAAGCCAAATGAATGCTAAGTTTGGCGGTATATTGGAGTTTGAAGAGATTCGTACCGTTGAAATGGAAGTAGAAATTGGTAAAGTAGATACGGTTTTAGGTCGCCAAGGCGAGATAAGAATTTTAGATGAGGTTACCCGTAATCCAATTATTACAGTAAATATTCCTTACGGAGCGCATTTATTTGTAAAAAATGGACAAAAAATAAACAAGGGTGAAGTTATCTGTTCATGGGATCCATACAATGCGGTAATTCTTTCTGAGTTTGCAGGTAAACTGCAATTTGAGAGTATTATAGAAAACATTACTTTTAAAGAAGAAAGTGATGAACAAACAGGACACAAGGAAAAGGTTATTATTGATTCAAAAGATAAGACCAAAACACCTTCAATTATTGTAACTGATAAGAAAGGAAATCCTTTAAAAGAGTACAATTTACCAGTAGGTGCCCATATTATTGTTGATGATAAAAAGACAATCAATGCGGGAGATATCTTAGTGAAAATACCACGTGTAGCAAGTAAAACAAGAGATATTACAGGTGGTTTACCACGAGTAACTGAATTGTTTGAAGCACGTAATCCAAGTAACCCTGCTGTTGTTACTGAAATAGATGGAGTAGTAAGCTTTGGTGGTATTAAACGTGGTAACAGAGAGATTATGGTAACCACTCGTGATGGAGAAAGCCGTAAAT
>JANMIV010000064.1:0-3628 GCA_031375995.1 Bacteroidota bacterium | reverse complement strand
GTATGACAGAAGGTGATGCAGATGCCAATGGTAAAAACTATAGAGATGTATTTATTACTTACTCTACTGATAAAGGAGCTACTTGGAATTCTAAAATGCAAAATTTAACTCAGTATTTAGGATTTAACCTAGAAGAAATATATGCCAATATTTCTCCAACAAGTGATGGTAATTTGCATATAAATTTCTCTCAAAGTTCTATTATTGGTGCTTATAGTGCAGATGCAGCTCAAGGTAATCCAGATGCATTGGGACCATTTGACATTGTTTATATGAGTGTTCCGAAAGCGGCAATTATTAATGGAACAGTGGGTATTAAAGGGGATAAAAACAACGTGTTTAACGTTATTTCTAATTATCCAAATCCATTTACAGGTAAAACAAATATTACTGTAAACTTTAATGCTAATACCAATGCTAAGTTAACAGTATTCAATGTTATGGGACAAGAAGTTTACAACCAAACTTTTGATAAAGTACCTGCTGGTTTATCAAATCTTGAAGTAAACCTTTCAAATATTGCTACTGGAGTTTATTTTTACAGTTTAGAAGCCAACGGCTTTAAATCTACTGGTAAAATGATTTCTGAATAATAATTTCTCTTTTATAGCGAAAAGGCTGTTTCAAAATATTTGAAACAGCCTTTTTTGTTTTGAATTATTAAGGGAATGATATGTATTTGACCTAAATGATAAGTATTTGACTAATGTAAAATGTGCTCTATTCGTTAATCATTTCCCATAGCTTATCTTTTAATTTAGCTATGTTTTGATTGGCTGCGGCACTTATAAAAATGTGGGGCACACGTGGTAATGCCTTTTTTATTTCTTTCAATTGTTCCTCATCTACCAAATCACATTTGGTAATAGCTAATAAGCGTTTTTTACCTCCTAATTCTTTATTGTAGCTTTTTAGTTCTTTTAGGAGTATTTGGTACTCCTTTTTTATATCTGTACTTGTTGCTGGAACCATAAACAAAAGAGTAGCATTGCGCTCAATATGTCTAAGAAAACGAGTTCCAAGTCCTTTTCCTTGGCTGGCTCCTTCAATAATTCCAGGAATATCGGCCATTACAAAACTTTTGTAATCTCTATATTCCACTATACCTAAGTTAGGTACTAAGGTTGTAAACGGATAATCGGCTATTTCTGGTTTGGCCGCAGACACAACGGATAGTAAAGTTGATTTTCCTGCATTGGGCATTCCAACCAAACCAATATCTGCTAATACTTTCAACTCTAAAATTTTCCACTCTTCTTTTCCATCCTCTCCAGGTTGTGAATAGCGGGGGTTTTGGTTTACAGCATTTTTAAAATGATGATTTCCTAAACCGCCTCTACCTCCTTTTAAAATAACCTCTTCTTGGCCATCTTCCGTTATTTCAAACAGAATTTCATTGCTTTCTGCATCTTTAGCAACAGTACCTAAAGGAACGTCTAAAAATTCATCCTTTCCGTTAGCCCCAGATCTTAATCCGGCATCACCATTTTCGCCAGACTCGGCAATAATGTGTTTTCTGTATTTTAAATGAATGAGCGTCCAAATATTGCTATTTCCGCGTAGAATAATATTTCCACCTCTTCCTCCATCTCCACCATCTGGACCACCTTTGGCTGTTCTCTTATCACGTAAAAAGTGCATAGCACCTTTGCCACCTTTGCCTGTGCGGCAACAAATTTTTACATAATCAACAAAATTAGAATCTGCCATTTATTTAATATTATACTTTTATGAGGGTGTAAAATTAGCTATTCAGTTATTACAACTTAAATAGATTGTTCAATTTCTTTGCACAGAAGGTCAAAAATGCCTTGTTTATCTCCAATTCCGCTTATGCCTTTGTATTTATTTTGACTTTGATAGTAGTCTTTTACTGGTGCTGTTTTTGTGTTGTACTCATCAATTCGTTGTTGAATGATATTTTCGTCCTTATCATCAGCTCTTCCGCTATCTTGACCTCTAATTAAAAGCCTTCTTTTTAGCTCCGCTTCTTCCACTTCTAAGGCAAGCATTAATGTAATTGTGGTGTTTTTACTTTCCAATAGTTTATCCAAAGCTATTGCTTGTGCTTGTGTGCGAGGAAATCCGTCAAAAATAAATCCTTTGGCATTGGGCACTTTTTCTAATTCAGAGGCAAGCATACTAATTGTAACTTCATCAGGCACAAGTTTTCCATCATTCATAAAGCTTTGCGCTAATTTACCAAGTGCTGTTTCGCCTTTAATATTGGCTCTAAAAATATCTCCTGTTGAAAGATGAGTTAAGTCAAATTTAGCAATTAGTTTTTCGCTTTGGGTGCCTTTGCCTGCTCCCGGAGGTCCAAAAAGTACAATGTTTAGCATATTTAATTTAAAATTATTGTTGGCAATTTCAATAAAAGAGAGCAATCAAACCAATAATATTTATTTTTGGTGATAAATATTATTAAATGATAGTAGCAGAAAACTACCTAATAAGTGATTTGGCAAAGATATCAAGTTTGATTATCAATTTAGCCGGAAATAAAAAAATATGGTCATTTAGCGGTGCTATGGGTGCTGGTAAAACTACTTTGATAAAGGCAATTTGTAAATCACTTGGAGTGCTTGATGAGGTAAGTAGCCCCACTTATTCATTAGTAAATGAATACAATGCAAAAGATAATGTTAAGGTTTATCATTTTGATTTTTACAGGATAAAGGATGTTAATGAGGCTTTTGATATTGGCTATGAAGAGTATTTTAATAGTGGTTTTGTTTGTTTGATTGAATGGCCTGAAAAAATAGCTGTTTTATTAGAGGAAGAGCATATTTTTAAAATTACGATCTCCAATATGGAGAATAAACGCAATATTTCAGTTCACTAAATTGTTTGATACATTAATTATGCAATAACTACGTTGTAAAAATATGGATAGAAATTGGATTGTTTTTTTATTGGCATGTAGTAAAGAAGAGTCAAAAGTAGTGTTGGCCGAAGATATTATTGGCAAAAGTGTTATTTATATTGCTTTAGATGGCGATAGGGCTTATGAGTTAAAGTCAAATCGAATTGGAATATCAAAAAATGTAAAATCCTTTCCCAATAGACATAATGAGGCTCAGAAGGCTATGTTGTTTAGTGCAGCCGATTCTTCAAATATCAATTTTGGCGATTTGGACTTAGCTTCATTTACCAAACACACTTTTACTATAAGTTGTTGGATTTATTTAACAGATACTAGTAAACCCTGCGCCATACTTAGTAAAAGGAATGCGTTTGGTGGTTTTGAGTATAGCTTAGATAATCATTTTAGAAGTAAACAATATTTTAGCTTTGATAATTGGATTGAAAGTGGCAGCAATACTGTTTATGGAGTAGATCCTTTAGATGCAAAGGCCCCAATTAAACTGAACAAGTGGCAACATTTGGCTTTTGTTGGTGATGCAAATAAAGTATTGGTTTATGCTGATGGAATATTGCAAAACGGTATTGATGCAAGACAAGCCTATTCCTTTTCTAATACAGATAAACACTTTGTATTGGGAAATGGGGGAGGATATGGAAAAAATTACTACTTTAATGGTGCAATTGATGATGTTCTCTTATTTGATATAGCTTTGGAGAAAGATGATATACAAAAACTGTATAATCGATAGATTGCATTTTT
>JANMIV010000062.1:0-6781 GCA_031375995.1 Bacteroidota bacterium | reverse complement strand
CCAAAGCCGTTGCTTATGTGTGCAATACCTTGCATATTGAATTTCTGTTTATTACACACCACTCAGAAAAAGCAAACAAAAATACAATCTATGCCCCCAATGTGAACGCAGAAACAATGCTTTCGCATCAATTAATTGTGAATTGCACCCCACTAGGAATGTATCCGCAGTTAAATGCTTTCCCCACCATTCCTTACGCTTTATTAAATGAAAGCCATTACTGTTTTGATTTAATCTATCTACCCAGTCAAACAGTTTTTTTACAGAAAGCTGATGGTCAAAATGCCAAGACAAAAAATGGATTAGAAATGCTTCATAAACAAGCCGATAAAGCTTTTGAAATTTTTATGCAAGAGCAGCACTAAAGGCCCTCTTTTTCTTGTAATTTCCAGTTAAATAGTACTGCCAACTCTTTGGCCTTACTTTTTGCCTTTTCTGCTATTTCTCCCTTGTATAGTTCATCTACCGTTTCACAAAAAAGGCTTACCCAAATATCAAAATGTGGCGATTTAATTTGCCTATTTACATGCGACTCGTAAATATTTCCTTTAAATCCCATCTTATCCAATAATATAAAACACCAAAAATTTTTCATTCTGGGTAGATGGTGTTCCCAATTGGTTTCAGTAAAAAAAGAACCTAAATCTGAATTATTCCTTATTTTATTATAAAATGCCTCAACGAGCGCATCAATATGTTGTTCTGTTTGTATATCCATCATAAAAAGAGCCGCATATAAAGGCGGCTCTTGATTTTGTTTTAAGAATTAGCTAAAAGCTTATAATTTAAAAAGTGGCAGTATTTGTTGAATATTCACCGCTAAATTGAAATTAAACGTGCTGAATTGATCTTTGCTGTATGCCAAGTTATACTCAAAAGCAAATGCTATAGGTCCAAACTTATTTCTAAACCCAAATGCACTGCGCATAGAATTAAGCGACACGCTTGAATTAACTGGGTCTTTTACATTTTCTGTGTAGTTTTCAATAGTTCCACCATTCTGGCGAGCCAATTGAACTGGATAAAAACCCAACATAGCCAATTCACTGGTAGCATTGTTAAGCACTAAACTGGCATAAGGAGTAAAAAAAGCCAATTTTTTTGATACAATTAAACCCAATTGCCAAGCCTTTGTACTAACTCGCATTTTCTGTGAATTTTTATATTCTGCTGCACTCAAAGAACCTGCTGAACCATTGGAGTTAAGAAATTTATCGCCAAACTTATATTCTAACTCATTGTTTGTGTAAGTATAAATACCTGCTATATCAATAGGCAACTTATCAACGCCCCAAATCCATTGTGAAATACTGTGTTTTACACCAAAACCATAACCCGAAGAACTAAAATCGCCTGTTTGAATAGGTATTAACCTTAACATAATCTCTGTTCCTTTTACCACACCAACACTTAACTGTATAAAAGGAGATGCTCCAAAAGTAACGGGCAAATCCAAGCCACCAATAGCAGAGATTTTATCTACTTGATAAGGTGAACCAGGGTTAAGTGGGTCATTTACATTCACTATTAAATCGTTGCTCTTACCTGAACCTACCACAGTTGGAATTATATTATTGCCATTGGCTGGCACAATTACCGCTCCTTTGCTCAAATCTTTGTTTAAACCAATAGTAGATAAATCGAAACTTTTGGCATCGTCACTCACAAAAGACAAGCCTCCACCTAGCCTTAAATCAAAACCCAAAGTGCCTAAAGGTTTTGCGGTGCTATACCAAGCATCGTTTACTCCACTGGCCAAGCCTTTTGTAATAGGTCGCATATAAGCTCCTAAAAGCTTGCTAGCATCCTCTTTACCAGACCTTAGCAATGCTGCTGCATCATTTTGCGCTACCAGTTTACTGCTCAAAGTAAACAACGCTGCAACTGTCAATAGTTTAATTGTAGTTTTTTTCATAAGTGAGTTTCAATAAGGCAAACATAGGTACTATGTTTAACTCTTACAAAAAAATGACAAAAATACTTCTTACATTTTGCTAAAAACATGGGATTGTTTACTGAACTAAATTTGTGTTAATTTGCTGCTCATTTTTGAAAACGGTGTCGAAAAAAATCATTATAAAAACGCAAGAACAAATTGACGGTATTCATAAAAGTTCAATTCTTGCTGGACAAACACTTAAGGAGGCAGCTCCATTTGTAAAAGCTGGGGTTACTACAAAATACCTAAATGACATTTGCAATCAGTTTATGCGAGACCATAAAGCTATCCCAGCCACTCTAGGCTACAGAGGATATCCTGCAGAAACTTGCATATCTGTAAACGATGTAATATGCCACGGAATTCCCGGCCCTTATGTTTTGCGTGACGGAGATATACTGAATATAGATGTTACCGCTATATTAAATGGCTACTATGGCGATACTTCGAGTATGTTTACGGTTGGTGAAACCAGTAGCTACGCGCAAACACTTATCAATGTAACCAAGGAATGTTTGGCTTTAGGCATTAAACAATGTGTTGCTGGCAATAGATTTGGATTTATAGGAAATGCCATTGAAAAATATGCCACTTCATTTGGTTATTCGGTAGTATATGAGTTTTGTGGACATGGAGTGGGTTTAAAATTTCATGAAGAACCAGAAGTAGCACATAATAGAACTGAAGATTTAGGTGCTATTATGGAACCGGGAATGATTTTTACCATTGAACCCATGATTAATGCAGGTAAAGCACGCGCTAAAGTAGATAAAAAAGACAAATGGACTGCTAGAACCATTGATGGGAAATTATCAGCTCAATTTGAGCATACCATCTGCATCACTAAAACAGCTCCTCTTGTTTTAACGGATGTTGACAATGAATGGGCTATACCAGCATCTATATTTTAAATTTAAAAATGAACAACGATGAAACATTATAAATTAATAAAACAATACAATCACAAGAAAAATTTTCTTGCCATTACAGAAGAAGAGTTTTACAGTTACAAAAACTCCCAATATGTCATTCTATCTGCTCCCTACGAACATACTTCCAGCTATTTAAGTGGTTCAAAAAAAGGCCCAGAAGCTATTTTAAAAGCGAGCCACTTTGTAGAACTATTTGATGAAGAGTTGAACCAAGAAAGCTACAAACTGGGAGGTATTTGCACATTGGAACCTATTGTCTTTAAAGGCAAGGTAGATGCAAAAGCGGTGAAGTTAATAGAAATGGAAACCCTAAAGGTACTTGATGATAAAAAATTTCCTATTACACTGGGGGCGGAGCATACCATAAGCTTAGGTTGCATAAAAGCAATTAAACGCAAAACACCTGATGTGCATGTATTGCAAATAGATGCGCATAGCGATTTGAGGGCTTCTTATAATGATAATCCTTACTCACATGCAAGTGTTATGTACCAAGTACATCAGCTAGGTGTGCCATTAACACAAATTGGAATTCGCGCTCAATGTATAGAGGAGGCACAGCTAATTCAAGCATCTGATAACATCCATACTTTTTATGCCCACCAAATTCGCAATAATTCCAATTGGATGAGCGAAGCATTAAAAACCTTAGGCGATAATGTATATATAAGTATTGATGCGGATGGCTTTGACCCGAGTATAGTACCAGCAGTTGGTACAGCAGAACCTAATGGAATGTTATGGAACGAAACGCTTCAATTCTTAAAAGAAGTAATTGCTACCAAAAACATTGTTGGATTTGATGTAGTAGAAATAGCTCCCATAAAAGGCAATATACTCACTGAATATACAATGGCTAAATTGGTGTATAAACTCATTGGCTACTTAACCCTAAAATAGGTTTTGGATAGTACTCTATGTTAGTCCCTCCTACTTTTAACAAAAAAAATAAAAATGTACGCTTCATTAAGTGATTTACTAAAAGACCTTTTTGGTCTTAATTTACCCTTACCCATACAAACTTTTGGTTTGTTATTGGGGCTTTCATTTGCAGGAGCTTTTGCTACTGCTGTGAGCGAGCTAAAACGCAAAGAAGCACTAGGATGGTTACCATCCTCTTCAGTAAAAGTATGGATAAACAAAAAAGCGAGTAGTTTGGAAATGCTCTTTGCTATTGTTTCTTGGGCGCTAATTGGTTTTAAAGTAGTAGAAGCCTTGCTCAATTATGGTTCGTTGGTGGAGAATCCACAAAAATTTATTCTTTCTACCAATGGAAGTATATTGGGCTTACTGCTAGGAGCCGCCTACGGATACTATACTATATATGATAGCAACAAAAAAATAGGCGATAAACAAGCAAGCCTTATTGAAAAAACCATGTGGCCGCATAACCACATGTGGAATATACTTTTTATTGCCGCCATTGCGGGCATTTTGGGTGCAAAAGTGTTTCATAATTTAGAAAACATAGATGAATTAATGGCAGACCCTATTGATGCGCTTATCTCGTTTAGTGGTCTTACTTTTTATGGTGGTTTAATAGTAGCAGCAGCCAGTGTTTGGTATTATGCTGCCAAAAACAATATTGACATTAAATATTTAGCCGACTCCATAGCCCCTGGTTTAATGCTAGCCTATGGAATTGGGCGCATGGGTTGTCAACTAAGTGGAGATGGAGACTGGGGAGTAATAAACGCTGCTTATGCTTTAAATGATGCAGGACAAATGATAAAAGTGGCACCCGACTATTTCCAAACCAATGTGCTCCCACTTTACCAAGATTATTATGCGCACGAATTCAATGGGCTGGCCAATGTAAAAGCCATCTATTTTGAAGGATTTAGTTTTTTGCCTGACTGGTTTTGGGGATTTAACTACCATAACAACGTAATAAAAGCAGGTATAGAAATGCCAAACTGCACAGGCACACACTGCTATATGCTTCCAAACCCTGTATTTCCTACCCCGCTGTATGAATCTATTGTATGTATAGGACTATTCTTTATGCTGTGGAGCATTAGAAAACGTTTTACTAAACCAGGTACATTTATTAGTTTCTATATGGTTATAAACGGGATAGAAAGATTTTTTATTGAAAAAATAAGAGTAAATACTACGTATGATATATTTGGCTTCCATCCTACTCAAGCTGAAATCATTTCTACTTTAATGGTAGTTATTGGTGGTATTATGTTTTACTATTTCAGTAAACAAAAAGGGAATACTCCAGCAGTAAAGGAAGTTTAGTGTGGAGCAATACTTTCAGGTAAATAAACACCTATTTGAACTTTTACCCGAAAAAGCCATTTACTGGCAAAATAAAAATGCGCTATTATTAAGTGATTTACATTTTGGTAAATCAACCCATTTTAGAAAAAACGGCATTCCAATTCATACCCAAGTAGCTCAAAACGACTTTGACAAATGCCAATATTTAATAGAAAAATTCAATCCTGAAACGGTCTATTTTTTAGGAGACCTCTTTCATTCACAAATCAATACGGAATGGAATCATTTTGTTGCACTCATTGAAAACTTTAGAAAAACTACATTTATACTTCTAAAAGGCAACCATGATATAATAGACAGTAAAATGTATGAAAGCCTAGGAATAGCAACCCACCATTCCTTATTGATTGAAGGCATCCTGCTAAGCCACCATGAAACAAACGAGCCCGACTGCTTTAACCTATATGGCCATATACACCCCGGTATAAAACTAACCGGAAAGGCAAAGCAATCTGTAAGGCTACCCTGCTTTTACTTTGGACCATCTTTTGGTATTTTACCTGCATTCTCCAATTTTACAGGCCTTAAAACATTGCCCATTGGCAAGGCTTCTGCAATATTTGCTATTGCAGACAATGCAGTTATAAAAGTGAAATAATATTGGTTTTATAGCCCTCTAAATAATTCAGAAGTGGCCCAAGGAATACGAGACAATATAAGTATTAAACCCAATCCATAATACAATAAACTACGGTTGTGCTTTAACTTATCTTCATAAGCCTTTTTGCTTTTTATGCGGCCAAATTGTATTAAAAATGCAGCTAAAATATTGGTAATAGGGTGCTCTATAACCATGGCACGCATTACTTTATCTTTCATAAACACGCCAGCGCCTTGGCTCAATGCCGCTTGCACATTGGGGCTTATAAACCATAAAATAATACCCAACAGCAACATGGTATGGGTAAGTGCAATAAGCAAGGTAGCAGCTAGGTTATCGTCCTTACCAAAAGGTTTATCGTTCAACTTGCCATTTATAGCCCTTACTATAGCATACAAAGCAGCCAATAAAAACGCCCAGCGTAACCAACTATGAATTAAAAGAATTGTATAATATGCCATAAGTATTTGTTTCTTACAAACATAAAACTAGCAAGCAGTAAAAGTGTTTTAGAAATAAACACTTTTATGCACCTTTTCTAAAATTTGTACATTCTTTTATTTATAATTGATTCTTATTTTTTGGCCAGCTTGCATTTGGCTCTTTTAGTTTTATTAAGCACACAAGCCTACCGTAAGCAAAACCCAAAAAAAACAATTTTAGCCCACGCACCTGCAACGGTTCAGCTAATTATACTTATGTTTGCCAAAATATGACAAGTCAAATTACAAACGATGGAAAGTCAATTTGGTGAAAGAATAAGAACGCATAGGGAAAATAAAAATTTCTATTTGCGACAGGTAGTTCCATTACTTGAAATGGACACAGCACAACTGAGCAAAATTGAAAAGTGTTCGCGACAATTAAAAAAAGAACAAATCCCATTATTAGCCCAAATACTCAAAGCCGATGTAGAAGAACTGCAAACCCTTTGGCTTGCCGACCAATTGTATAATATGGTTCAAGGCGAACCAATGGCAGACGAAGCATTGAAATCAGTAACTAAAAAAATCAAGAACA